>DAOVHI010000032.1 GCA_030671985.1 bacterium | reverse complement strand
CCAGATCAATATCAATAAGGCTGACCCTGTATTTGAATAATGATGATGCCAGATTCAGACGGGCTTGTAATAGATCATTCTCATAGCGGATAATGGTATCTGAACTTGAACGTCCGTAACTAAGGTGCTTCATTTCTTCTTTTAGTTTGTTTTCCTGCAAGTCGCTAATTGAAGTAAGCAGTTCAACCCGATTCTTCAAACTGTTTACTTCTTTAACCTTGTTGTTGATCTCTTTTAATATGAGTCGTTCGGTTCGTTTAAGGAAAAGAAGCAGTTGTTCCCTGTTCAACCTTGCCTTTTCGAGATCTGCCTTTGCCGAGCGGTTTCCAAGCGGTATTCTGAAGGTAATTCCCGTAAAGAACTCGTAGTTGCTTTCTTCAGACGTTTCGTTCCATGAATCCTGATAGTTTGAAGCAATCCCGTTCTTCAGAAAACTGGCTTCCAGATCAATTTCCGGCCATAAAGCATTCTTTTTTATTTTTATATCTATGTTGTTCGATTCTATCTTATTCTTTATGATCTTATAGTCCCTGCGATGCGAAATTGCTTCTTCCAGTATTTTATACATATCGACGCAATGCGGAGTGGTGACCAGTAAGTCGAGAGGCTGCAGTTGAATATGTGTGTCTTCTTCGTTTAGCAGGAATAACAGGTTGTTTTTTGCAATTTCTTTCTCGAGACGAGCTATAAGAACTTCGTTCTTTCGCGTGCGCATATTGGCTTCAACTGCGAACAAGTCTGTTTTTTCAACAGTTCCTCTTTCATAATTTTCTTTGTATATTGAATACAGCTTTTCAGCTTTTTTGAGCATGTCTGATTTTATATTGAGCTCCTTTTCTTTGAGAACAACGTCCCAGTAAGCTGCTTGGGCTTTATAAAGAGCGTTTTCGATTTCATCTAAAGAGGAATATTCTGCATTGTCTATGTTAATTTTTGTTATCTTGATATTAGATCGATCGGTTAGCCCAAAAAAGTTTTTCCCCAATGATTGGCTTAGGGAAAATTTAACACTTGATTCATTGTAGTCGTTTATCGCAGAAGAAGAGGAATTGGCATCAACCAGTGAATGTTCTGTGTCTATTTTTAGGCTTGATCCCGTTGGGAGCTTTTTCTCCACACCAAGTGAATATTCATTTGTAGCGGTTTTTGTTCTGGAGAGGGTTACTGCAGATTTTTTTTTATTATCCTCATAGCTTGCTCTTGAATTCAGGAATGTATCAAAGATTGATTTTGCCTTTCCGAGAGATGTTCTTTCTTTATGGGCATCAAGCTTGGCAATCTGGATATCCAAAGAATTTTTAAGAGCTAACCGTGTAACATCAGCAATTGAAATTTGTTTCGGCGAAGACGCATTATCTGCAAACAGACTTTGCTGGAGCAAAAAAAACAGCATTGCTATTAGAATAGTCTTGCTTTTCATCCCGGAACAATCTCCGTATTCGTAAGGACTTCTTAATTCAGAATATACACTATTTTTATCAAAATAATCAATTTGTTTTTGTCATAATCAATCTTGCTGTATCTCTAGCGGCAAATGGCTTAGCTGCTGCTTTTGCATTTGCTCTCATTTGATCTAATCTCAAGGGATCGCTTAATAATGTCCGAATTGTATCTTTGAGCTGGTTTGTTTTTTTTATTCTGCACGCCGCTCCTTTGCTTATTAAATAATCCCCGTTTGTTCTCTCCTGCCCGGATATAACATCTATTAGAATAGCAGGCAAACCCTTAGCCAGCAGTTCGGAGACAGCAAGTCCTCCCGGTTTAGTTATCGCTATATCGGATACTTCCATAAACTCATCAATGTTATTAACATACCCGAAAATTTTAATCGAAACATTTAGTCTGGGGGAAATTTTCTTGAGCTTCTTCTGCAAAACTTCATTCTTTCCGGTTATAACAATAAGCTGAAGAGCCATTTTTGAACTATTCAGACGCTTAACTATCTTTTTGATAGGACCTAATCCCCAGCCTCCGCCAATTATGAGAATAATTGGTATGTTTTTTCTCATTCCAAGCTGCGTTTTGAGAACCAGTTTGTTCTGCGTTTTGGAAAAAGCAGGATGAATTGGAATTCCGAATGCATGGATTTTGTCCATTTTTATTCTATGGCTTATAAATTCCTTCTTTATCTCGTCTGTCGGTACAATAAACGCATCCACGTATTTACTGAACCAATAAGGATGAACATCAAAATCGGTTATCACAGCTATTAACGAAGCAGAAATTTCCCTTTTTGATTTGAGTATAGAGACAAATCTGCAGGACAATGCATGAGTACAAACAATTATGTCAGGATCAAAATTCCTAATAACTTTTTTACGCTTTTTCATTAAGGGTATGCTTAAAAAATGTTCGGCAGAATCTTTATCAGTATGCTTTTTTCGATAATTGTATAAAGATTTCAAAACGCGCCGTATTAATTGAATGCTTTTTATGTATGTTTTTGTAGTAATCTTTCTGGATGAAGGGGATAAGTAATCAAAACAAGTTTCTGTTTGAATATCAAAAGTTTCATGGCTTGTTCTGCAAATAGCTTCTTCCATTGCCTCACTGGCTCTCATGTGTCCGGAGCCTGTAGACGTTGTAAGAAAAAGTATGCGTTTTTGTCCCATTAATAAACCTTTCGTGTGTGTAACTATTAAAAGTATATCAATATCAAGTGAAAAAAGCGAATAAACTAAGTGATTCAGGGGGATGCAAAAAGTCCACTTTCTAATTGACAAAGACCGTAGAATTGAATAAAATTCAGGTGCGTATTTCAGTAAACACAGGGGGTTGGATTTGTCCGACCCGAAACAACTAACATAGAGGGAAAAAATGAGAAAAAATTATCTTCTAACTCCAGGTCCGACTTCTGTGCCTTCCGATGTGCTTTTAGAATTAGCCAAGCCTATTGTGCATCACAGAACTCCGCAGTTTGCTGAAATTTTTCACTCTGTTAGTGAAGGATTAAAGTATGTTTTTCAGACGAAAAATGATGTTCTTGTCTTTGCCTCATCGGGTACAGGAGCCATGGAAGCAAGCGTTGTTAATCTTCTATCGCCCGGAGATAAAGTTTTGACAATTAAAGGGGGTAAGTTTGGAGAAAGATGGGATGAAATATGTAAGGCATACAATATAGAAACTTTCCCGATAGATGTTGAATGGGGTAAACCTGTTAATCCTGATGATGTAAGAAATATTTTAGAAAAAGAGAAGGGAATAAAAGCAGTTTTTGCTACATTGACAGAAACATCGACAGCTGTTGTGCATGACATTAAGACGTTAGGCAGTATTGTTAAAGAGTTTCCTGCTGTTTTAGTAGTAGATGCTGTCAGCGGACTGGGAGCGGTTGACATACAGACTGACAATTGGAATGTGGACGTAGTAGTAGCCGGTTCTCAGAAAGCTTTAATGTTGCCTCCCGGATTAGCATTTGCAAGCGTAAGCAATAAAGCATGGGATTTGGCGGAAAACTCCAAATGTCCTAAGTACTACTGGAATTTTGCAAAGGCTAGAAAATCTCTGAAAACTGATCAGACTCCATATACTCCCGCAGTCTCACTGGTAGTTGGGCTAAGTAAGTCTTTGGAGATGATAAAAGAAGAAGGCCTTGAAAATGTGCTTGCAAGACACAGCAAACTTGCCAAAGCTACGCGAGCCGCAGTAGGGGCTATGGGGCTTGAACTCTTTGCCCCGCAGTCTCCTTCGGATGCAGTAACAGCCATTAAGGTTCCAGAGGGGATAGATGGAGTTGGCTTGGTAAAGACCTTAAAGAAGAAATATGATGTTATGATTACCGGTGGACAAGCGCAGCTCAAGGGCAAAATAATAAGAATCGCTCATATGGGTTATTCTGATACATTCGATATTATCATAGTAATCTCAGCCTTAGAAATGGCTCTTGTAAGTTTAGGTTATAATCTTGAACTTGGCAACGGTATAAAAGCTGCAGAGGAGGTTCTAAAATGAAGGTGTTAATAAGCGATGCTTTAGCAAAAGAAGGAATAGAGATTCTTAAAAAGAGCAATATAGATGTTGATGTAAAAACAGGTATGTCTCTTGAAGAACTCAGAGATTGTATCGGGGATTATGAGGGCTTGGTTATAAGGAGTAAGACCAAGGTTACCAATGATATAATTAAATCCGCAAAAAAACTAAAAGTAGTCGGCAGAGCCGGAGTTGGTGTGGATAACGTAGATATACCTGCAGCCACAGAGCGAGGTATCGTTGTTATGAATACTCCCGGAGGCAACACTATTTCAGCGGCAGAGCATACAATAAGCATGCTTCTGGCTCTTTCCCGCAATATTCCTCAGGCAAACGAATCTCTAAAGAAGGGGCTATGGAATAAGAAGAAATTTATTGGAACAGAGGTGTTTGGCAAGGTGTTGGGCATAATTGGATTGGGGAAAATCGGCACAGAGGTTGCCAGCCGCGCTCAGGCATTTGGGATGTGTATTATGGCATATGATCCATTCATCTCTACCGAAAAGGCGGACAAACTTGGCATAAGACTTGAAGCTTTTAAGGACGTGTTAAAAAAGGCAGATTATATAACAGTTCATCTTCCCATAACTCCTGATACAAAACACATGATAAATGATAAAGAGTTTGCTTTGATGAAGCAGGGAGTAAGGATTATCAATTGCGCGCGTGGGGGAATAATAGATGAAGATGCTTTGTGCAGAGCTATAAAGTCAGGTAAAGTTGCAGGAGCGGCTGTGGATGTCTTTGAGACAGAACCTTTGCCATCAGACAGTCCTCTTTTATTACACGAAAATATCATAGTCACACCGCATTTAGCTGCTTCTACCGAGGAGGCTCAGATTAATGTTGCTCAAGACATTGCGCATCAGATAATAGACGCGTTGGAAAATGAGAATTATTCTAATGCTGTCAATATCCCGAGCATAGATCCTAAGATATTTAAGGAGATAAAGCCGTATTTCAATCTGGCGGAACGGTTGGGAAAACTACAGCGGCAGCTGGTTGACGGGCATACAAAGGTTTTAAGGATTGAGTATAGCGGAGATGTTGCAAACTATGACGTAACTCCGATAACAATAGCAATAATAAAAGGACTTCTGGAGTCTGTGCTCAACAAAGCGGTTAATTATGTAAATGCATCTTTTATTGCGAGAGAAAGAGGAATAAAAGTTATAGAAAGTAAGACCAGTAAGGCGGAGGATTTTACAAGTTTGATCACTATACAAACACAAACCAGTTTCGGGGAATCTTCAATAGCGGGAACTCTATTCAGCGAAGATGATCCGAGGATTGTACGTATAAATGATTATCACGTTGACGCAGTCCCTGAAGGGTTTATGCTTGTATGCATAAATAGTGATATGCCCGGAATAATGGGGAAGATGGGAACAATACTTGGTAAGCATAATGTCAATATTGCGAGTATGACGCTTGGCAGAAAAAAACAAGGGGAGCAGGCAGTGACTGTATTTAATTTGGACAACAAACCTCCTAAAGAAACACTGAGTGAAATTGAAAGACTAAAAGAGATAATATCGGTTAAGTTAGTAAAATTTTAAAAATGAAGTCAATAACAGTAAAAGTTCCGGCAACAACGGCAAATCTTGGAGCGGGTTTTGACACACTTGCTTTGGCTTTGGATCTGTATAATTACGTTACAATTGAATTAGATACGAAGACACATATAGAGGTTGAGAATGAAGGAAGAGACAGTTTGCCTCTTGATGAAAAGAATATAGTGTATATTGCCGCAAAGGCTGTTTTTGATATGGCTGAGGTCAAAATGGATGGGCTGAAAATAAAACTGGTTAATAATATCCCGTTGGCAAGAGGGTTAGGAAGCAGTGCAGCAGCGCGTGTAGGAGGAGCGATGGGAGCGAATTATTTGCTTGGAAACAGGTTTAGTAAGGACGAAATTATGTCTCTAACCGCAGATCTTGAAGGGCACCCTGACAATGTAACTCCGGCTCTTTTTGGAGGACTTACGATTTCCTATGTTGACAAAGAAGAGTTAAAATATTTTAAGATTAGTCCAAGTGTTGAGCTCAAAATAGTGGTGGTTATTCCACAATTCGAGGTATCAACATCCAGAGCGCGTGAAATACTGCCTTCAGAGGTTTCCAGAGAAGACGCAGTGTTTAATATAAGTCGGGCATGTTTGTTAGTCAGCTCTCTTTTAACCGGACAGCTTGAACATATTGGCGCCGGTATGCAGGATATGCTGCATCAGTCTTACAGAAAAAAACTGGTTCCAGGAATAGATGACGTTTTTGAGGATGCTATGAAAAGTGGCGCCAGAGGAGTGGCTTTGAGCGGAGCAGGCCCTTCAATAACTGCTTTTACGACGGAAGGCTTTGAAAAAATAGGGAATAGCATGCAGCAAGCCTTTCTAAAACACAATATAAAGAGCAGGTTTTTAGTGACGGAAGTCAATAATAATGGAACGGAAATTATAGAATAGAAAGGAAAGCGATATGGAACAGAAGAAAAAAAATAAAATTTATATAATTGATGTTACAAATCGAGATGGTGTTCAAACGGCAAAACTGGGTCTGGCGAAGCTGGAAAAAACGATGTTGAATATTATGCTCAATGATATGGGCATATACCAGAGCGAGTTTGGATTTCCTTTTACAAAACATGAAACTAATTACATTAATGCTAATCTTGAGCTTGCGGATCTGGGGCTCATTTCTCCTATGATTCTTGAGGGCTGGAGCAGAGCAGTGGCAAAAGATATTGAGGAGTCATGCAAGAATACCAATGTTAAGCATTGGAATCTGTCCATCTCAACATCCAAACAGATGACAGATGGAAAATTCGGAGGGAAAATAACGAGGGATTTTGAGAGCAAGGGTAAGCCTAGCGTTTTGGGACTTATGGCAGACGCTGTAAAAACCGCAAAAAAGCTTGGAGCATTAACAGTTGGCGTTAATGCAGAGGACGCATCAAGGACAGATATGGAGTATCTCATTAAATTTGCAAAATATGCGAAAGAGCACGGAGCAGATAGAATTCGATATTGTGATACACTGGGTTTTGACAATTCTTTCTCAATTTATGAGAGGGTAAAAACACTTGCAGAGGAGGTAAAAATACCAATAGAACTTCACTGCCATAACGATCTGGGACTTGCAGTGGCATGTTCTATAGCCGGAGCCAAAGGAGCGATAGACGGAGGCGTAGACGCATACATAAATACCACGCTTAATGGTATGGGAGAAAGAGCTGGGAACGCAGATCTGGTGTCAGTTATTCTTGCCATTAAAAAATCTTCAAAATTTGGGGAAAGCTATAAATTAGACGATAGGATCAAGTTAAAGCAAGCATGGAAAATGGCAAAGTATGCATCCTACGCATTTGGAGTTCCAATACCGGTAAATCAGGTTGCTGTTGGAGAGAACGCCTTTGCGCATGAATCGGGAATACACGCGGACGGCGCTCTCAAGGATAGAAGAAATTACGAATTGTATGATTTTGAGGAACTTGGAAGAGGAGAGGATGAGATAATAGATACAGGCAGAAAAATAACAGCCGGAGAGTATAGCGGAGTAAAGGGCTTTAGAAATGTATACGGCAAGCTGGAAGTAGAATTTAAGGACGATAGAGAAGCAATTAGAATTCTGGATCTTGTTAGATATGCCAATGTGCATACACAAAAACCTCTTACCAATTATGAATTAAGGTTTATTGCAAATTATCCAAAACAGGCAAAACAAATAATGACAGTAACACCATAAGGAAAAACAGATGAGTAATGTAGCCGTAGTAGGAACACAATGGGGAGATGAGGGCAAGGGGAAGATAATTGATCTGCTTACCGAGAATGCTGATATTGTAGCCCGCTATCAGGGCGGAAACAATGCCGGACACACTGTTATTATCAATGATAACGAGTTCACGCTTCATCTTATTCCTTCAGGGATATTGCACAAGGGGAAAAAATGCATAATAGGTAACGGAGTTGTTATTAATCCAAAAGCATTATTAGAGGAGATTGCGGAATTAGAAGATAAAGAAATTAGCGTAAATGAGAACAATCTGTACATAAGTAAGTCGGCTCATGTGACAATGCCTTATCATATAGTCTCAGAAACATTAAAGGAGGAAAGAGATAGGGGCAGGATCGGAACAACTCTTAGAGGTATTGGCCCAACATATGTGGATAAAGCAGCAAGAATGGGAATAAGAATGTGTGATCTTATTGATTCGGATATTTTTAGAGCTAAATTGGAAGAGAATTTGGAGCAGATTAATGTACTGTTTGAAAAAATATATGGAGTAAAGGGATTTCAGGTAAGTGAGATATTTGATGAATATTCTAAATATGTAGAAAAATTGGCTCCGTTTGTTAGCGATACTGTTTTTATGCTAAATAAAGCGATAGATAAAGGTGTCAGCGTATTATTTGAGGGAGCGCAGGGCGCTCTCCTTGATGTTGATCACGGCACATACCCTTATGTAACATCTTCAAATTCTACTTCCGGAGGGATCTGCACGGGACTTGGTGTTGGACCAACAAAGGTAGATAGTATTATAGGAGTGGTAAAAGCTTATACAACAAGAGTCGGAGAAGGTCCGTTCCCAACAGAGCTCAAAGGGGAACTAGGTGACAAATTGAGAAATGCAGGTCCGATAGGAGAATACGGTAGAAGCACAGGCAGGCCGCGCAGATGCGGTTGGTTTGATGGAGTTATTGCAGGGTATTCGGCAATGTTGAACGGGCTGAGTAGTCTTGCAATTACACGGCTTGATATACTTGATGATCTTGATGAGATAAATGTTTGTGTTGCATATGAGTATAATGATCAGAGATTAGAAGAATTTCCATATCGTTCTGATATACTTCAGCAGTGCAAGCCGATTTATGAAAAACTTCCGGGCTGGATGGAAAGCACGGTTGATATAAGAGAATATAGCAAGTTGCCTAAAAATGCGCAGAAATACTTAAATAGACTGTCGGAGTTAATGAATGTGCCGATAGCTATAGTTTCAGTTGGCCCGCAAAGGTCACAGACGATTTTTGTTGAGAAAAATTTATAAATTAGTATAATCGACGTTTTCGGGTCGCTAGCTCATCTGGTTAGAGCACCGGCCTTTTAAGCCGGGTGTGGAGAGTTCGAGTCTCTCGCGACCTACCAAATCCGAAAAAAGACATTTTCTGTACTTGACATTAATTTGACAAAGAATGAGCGATTTGATAAACTACTCTTTGCCCAAAGAGTAGAGTTTGAGAATATGAAAAATATTTATCTTGTTAAAGACTTATCATGCGTAACAGGTGTTTCTGTTTATACAATAAAATATTACTTAAAGCTTGGTCTGCTAAAAGAGCTTGGACGAACTTGTCAGTCAAACTATAGATACTTTAATGATTCTGCTGTCAGGCAGTTAGCTAAAATAAGAGGGTGGAGAAAACAAGGAATTTCTATTGAGCAAATACAGAGCAGAATAAAAGGATAGGCATTAAATATGAGTTACTTTAAGAAATTAGGATTAAAAGAAGAACCTTTTTCTACGAGTCCTGATCCTAATTTCTTTTATCAATCGCGAGAACACGGCAGCGCATTAAGAAGACTTGAGATTGCAATTCGCCTAAAAAGAGGGCTGAGCTTAATTCTCGGGGATGTTGGTGTCGGGAAAACCACATTGAGCAGGATTCTTACGCAATCTTTTCACAATGAAAATGATTTTATTTTTCATATGATATTAAATCCAAGCTATAAATCTGAATTTCAATTTCTTAACTCCTTAGCAAAGCGTTTTGGACTTGATGGAAAGTTTCGTTCGGCAATGGATTGTCAAGATGCTATTGAAAAGCACTTGTTCCAGAAAGGCGTAGAGGAAGAAAAAACAGTAGTTCTATTAATTGATGAAGGTCAGAAGCTGTCGCTACCATTTTTAGAGGTTTTGCGAACTCTTTTGAATTATGAAACTAATAAACATAAGCTCTTGCAGCTTATTATTATGGCCCAGCTGGAATTGCTTCCCAAGATAAAACATGTCAGGAATTTTACTGATAGAATTAGCTTGAAGTACATTATCAACCCTTTGAGTCAGGAGGACACAAAGAAACTAATTCTATTTCGTCTTAGGCAGGCAGGTATGGATAATTTTAGAGATGTTTTTACAGATGATGCCATAGAGGAGATATATAAAGGCTCTTTGGGATATCCAAGAAGAATAGCCTTGTTGTGTCACGATACATTGGAGAATTTAATTATAGAGGGGAAGAAGATTGTTGATGAAGAACTTGTTCTTAAAACTATTGAGCGTAACGAGTCTGATTTATGATAAGGGAATAGTATGAATAGTTTTCATCCGGAAGACAGACTGTTAAGATTAATAAAAGGAGAAAAAAAAGAGCAAAAAGGCTCTGGGAAATTTATGAAATTTTCAGGTTGCTCTGATCGATTAAAACAGGCTATTTCTATATTAAAAACAAAACCTGTCATATCGATTAATCAAACACTTTATGTTATTATTTCTATGCTTCTTATTTATACGGCTTATATCTGGATGAGATCCGGAACATCAGAAGAAATATTGATTCCAAGCTCAAGGGTTCTTTCCTTGGAAAGCATAGAGGAAAAACCCCAGATTGATCTAAAGAATCAGAATTTAAAATCGGCTTCATTCTATTCCGAAATGGCAAGAAAACGCAATCTATTTAAGCAATTAATAACCAATCCCGTTATTCTGCCGGAAGCAAGAATAAGCATAAGGCAGCTTGTAAAGGATTTTAAGCTGATTGGAATAGTTTTAGATGAAAGGACGCAGGTCATTATAGAGAATAGAATTACTAAAAGCGTTCATTATGTTAACGAAGGAAATACTGTGGGGGAATTAAAAGTCAGCAAGATTTCAGAATCAAGTGTTACTTTAAGTTATGGAACAGAAACAATAGATTTGTTTCTATAAAAAAAGGGGTATTTACTATGAAAAAATTAGTTTTGTTTTTGATGGCAGTATTTATTTGTGTTCAATCTGACATATCCGTGTTTTCTCAAACTAAAGAACCTTTAAAAGCACTTCCAAAAGTATCTATTGAGGAAATTGAAAAAAGTTTTCCAAAGATAAAAAAAGAACCTTTAAAAGTGCCAATCAAGGCACATCCAAAAACATCTATCAAAAAGCCAGACGATATACCTTCTTCAAAGATTACTCTTTTAGAACTCAAGAATATGGATATTTTGGAAGTATTTAAGCTTCTATCGAAAAAGAGCGGGGTAAATATTGTTGTAAGTAATAGTGTAAAGGGGAAAATAAGTATCTTTTTGAGAAATGTGGAGGCGTGGGATGTGCTTAGAATGATATTTGAGGCTAACAATCTTGCTTATGAAAAAAAGGGAAATATTATTAAGGTGATGACGGAGAGAGAATATGAGGCAGTTCATGGCAGGAAATTTAAAGATCCGAGAGAAATTAAAATATATCAACTAAAATACGCAAATGCTATTGATGTAAAGAAGGCGCTGGATCAGATGAAAACAAAGATTGGAAGAATCGTCGCTGATGAAAGGGCAAATACGATAATTATAAATGATGTTATTAGCCATGAATCAAAACTAGATGAGATTGTTAAAGAATTGGATAAACCTTATATCGCAAAAACTTTTGTACTTAAGTATGCAGATCCTAAAGAGATGGAGGGGAAACTGAAAAAAATCATCTCCAAAAAGGGGCATATTCAAATAGATCAGAAAGCAGGCAAGGTTATACTTGTCGATATACCAAAAAACGTTGAACTGGCAGCGAGAGTTATTGAGGAATGTGATTCCAAAGCCGCGACAGTTACAGAAGTATTTGAGCTTAATTATGCCAAGGTTGAAGAGATAGAAGCAAAACTTGCAAAAGAAGTTACCAAGAATATTGGCAGTATCATAGGAGATAAGACGACGAATAAGATAATTATAACGGATCTGCCTTCAAATATGGAAAAACTCTCTAAAATAATCATGGCTACCGATACAAAAACAAGAGAGGTATTAATTGAAGCAAGAATTGTCCAGATAACTCTGTCCGACGAATACAAGATGGGCGTAAACTGGGATTATCTTTTCTCAGAGAACAAAAGCGCAGAATTTGTTGGTAAGTTTGGTTTGTCTTCAACAAAAGATAGTCTTTCTCCAGGTATGACCCTT
>DAOVHI010000103.1 GCA_030671985.1 bacterium | reverse complement strand
CGTTTTTCTCTCAGCCATTTTTTCCGGCAAGGCATAAAGTGGTTCCAACAACAGCAAGGGATTAAAAACATTCTTTGTAATAGCCCCATATGAGAACTCTTCCACAATTTCAGAAGCAATTTTCTCAATCATGCGGCGTGCCTCATACGCTGCGGCCATCTCTTCCTTCGTAAGGTTATTAGCAAGAAACAAAACATTGTCCTTAGAATTTCTATGGCTTTCTACTTTTTTCGCCGGCGAACTGGATTGGGGGTTTTTCGCCTGCACCGCGTAGACTCGCCTCTCCGCATCAAAAACGACTATCAATCGAGGATCTTTCTGCTGCATCCTCTCGAGCATAGACTCTGATTCACGATATGGCTCAAGAATCTCTAGTTTACTAAATTTTCCTTTTAACACCAATATCGCAATAGCGCGTTGCAGTAAAGCTTGAGGCTCTAATTTGAAATTGTACTTAGCCAACACCTTAACCCTGTAAAGCTGATCGACCTCATCTACCTCCATATGTATAAGGGCCAGAGGATAGAGGTTTGACAAATCGCTCTTAAAAACAAAGAGCGTAGTAATAAGTTCTCCTTGGAATATAACTAAGCGAATGCCTACGGGCTCTCTTATTTTCTTCTCTGATAATGACAACGTAAACTTGTCTACATCTGGATACATCAAATCTTCCAATAATTCGACCTGCTCAGAAAGCCTCAAGCCCATATAGTTAACAACTTTCTTAAACGGCCCTAATGCATCCGCGGCATATTTCTTACCCTTAACTAAAATCGCAGTAGAGTTACCCATCGGCGAGCTGGGATCAGATGAATCTAAATATATAAATTCAAACCCTTGTTTATCTTTTCTTTCCCTAAATGTCGCCTCGAGTGTTTCTATGCTAAGGCTATCGTTAAAAAAATAATACCGAAAGCCATCTATCCCATCCTTAGTAAAGCTAAAATAATAAAATAGGGATTCCCGTAAAGGTTTTATAGGCGAATAAATTCGGAATTCTTCCACTGAATGCCCTAAAGCCTTTTTCAACGCGCAATACATAAGGCAAGAGCCTATTCCTCTGTTGTGATATACCTTTTGAGGTATAGAAATTCTCGCCATTCTAAAATAATTTTGATATATAACGAATAAATTTGTTCCTATCAATTTTTCCTTAGATTGAGAAAATCGCCTGCGGCAACCGCGAAGCAGCCGCGGAGCAGTCCCCGGAGGGTATACCCGGAGGGTATGACTTTTAGTGATTTTTCGCGCTCTCCGCCTTTTATACTTTCCTAGAGTGTCAAAAACATCAAGCTCCATTTTTAATACTTTATGATGAATCCTGTGGAGAAATGGAGATTCTCTGACCAAAAAGGTTTCTCCTTTACAATCTTTCATAACACCTATGAGAGTGCCATCTATTGTTACAGATGGAGCCATTTTAAACACTTTTTTTACACACGGACTGGAAGAGGCTTCCTTATTAAGCAGCAAGGTAGCGGCAGAGACATTGGGGGCAAGCCTTGACTTAATATCTATCGGAGAGGCGGAGGAATATTTTTCTTCCCAGCCTGCTATTACAATATCTGATACATTGCTAAAAATATCATCCATCCTATAACTACAAAATTCATTACGATAGTTAGCAATCTTCAGAAGCGCTTGATTCCCATACTCTTTACCCGGTAAATTAATAATAAATCCCCTGAAAAAATTGCTGCTCAAAAAATCATTAACGATTCTGTTGCCGTTAATGCCTAACTCAGCCCACATTATTCTTCTTACATCTATTTCTATACCGATCATAAAAACCGCGAAAAACACCTTAATAAACTCTTTTACCATGGGTTTCATCTCCTCTGGGCTCTCCGCTCTGACCAGATCTCCTGTATCCGTAATTTTACCTAAAATATCGATATTTTGATTGAAGGCAAGATTATCTTCTTTTTTTAGCCCGGCCAGCATTCCTTCTGGATTCCTTGAACAGTATGCTAAAACATAATTCAAACCGATTTCTATCGGCGAAGATCCGGCCTTTCCCGGCAATTGACAGTCGTCAACTACTGGGAGGCGGGTATCAAAGACTTTTTGTTCTATAACCTCAAAAAAATCGTCCGGTTTACAATTTAACGGCACAATTTTGATTCCCGGGAAATTAACAATATCGCGATCTATCAAATGTTTCTTCTCCTGAGCACAATGAATAATAACTGGTGGAATATTTTTCCCCCGCTGACGTAATTGTTTTATCTCGCATATTAAATCTAAATCATCTAAAAACATTATATCCGCATTTATAATAATCATATCCGCACTATCTTTTTCGAGTACCCTTAACGCTTCCCGGCTGTTACAAGCGCCGGTTACTCTGTACCCTTTCCTAGTCAATACAGTTTTAAATATTTCTAAATCCCATTCATTCTCAACCATAAACAAAACTTTACTGTTCATACCGGCTCTATCCTGAAAACCTTTAAAGCCGGAAAAAATATTAAGAAAGCCCTTCGTTGCCCCCAAGATACTCTCTTCAAAAAATCCCTCAAAAAACGACGGGCCGTAATCTAGTATCAACCACCCCCGAAGCCTCAACACCTCTACAATCTTGAAAAGTGTTGGTGCGGACAACCGCCCTTTGATAGAGCCACCTAAACAGGAAATCATTCCATCAATATAGCCGACATTATCGTTTATAATGTCAGAGAACTTATAAACATGTTTTTTGAAAATATTGTCTAAAGCCACAATTTTATAATGCAAATCAACAATGCTCTCCCATTGAGCACGTAAACTAACTAATGTTTTACCAGCTATTTGAATGCTGTAAGTGTCGATATTGGTAACAATAATATAAATACTAAATCCTTCATAACCCTTATCTCTTATGTAAGAGGCAACGCTATTTACCAAAAATGAAATATCAGAACATTTCCCAGCATTAACATAATAAACAAGCTTTTTATTATTTATTTCATTTCGTTCATCAATCTGCTGTTTTAATAGCTTTTTGATAAACGCCACTGATTTAAAAGAATTCTGTATTTGCGAGAAAATATCACCTCTAGGGCCTACATTGCCCCTTGATTCTATCCCCTGCGTCCTGCAATATCCCATCCAAACCTTAGTAAACCTATCTAAAGAAAAGACATTGCTGCCCATATCCCCGGCAACAGCAGTCCTCATCGGGTAAGCCTCATCTGTATTTTTCCTTACGTCTTTCACTACCGGGCTGGATGCCTGCTGGCTTATCATATCCCCGCAGAGACAACGCAAGGCCCCTCTCTGCTCCAGGCTGAATCTTTTTTCCGCGTTAACTATTTTCATATATATCTCCACAGGCCGGTCCATTCTCTTTAAGAAATAAAGAAGATAATACACATTGCTAAACGAGCCTCTTTTCAGAATATCCTTTAACGCGTTATGTTCTGCCATTACACGCGTGTAACATATTATCTTGCCAAGCATGGCCCTGTTCTCATCATTAGACGAAAATGCTCCGAAATAATCTCTAATCGCCTCATTTGAGCTGTCCCAGGGAGAACTAAAATACCTGGCTAAAGATTGAGTGGATTTTATTTTCGGCAGGCCTGTAATGCTGAATTTAAAGATATTCCGCTCAGGCCTGAGGCCTGATATTTTCCCAAGAGACAAGCCTCTTCGCATTCTCAGAAGATTTAAATTTAAAGTATCCTTAAGGGGAAGCTTTACAATGAAACACGTGTTTACCTTATCGATCGTCTTGGAAATACAAGAACGCATTCCCTCTTTATATAAACTATCCGTAAAAGGCCGGCTGATTACCGTCTTATTGATTATCTCTCCTTCTCCGTTGCGGTAAGAAAGCTCCTGCATCAAAGCATAGGCTTTAAACAGGTTCCTTATACTTTTTCCTTTGTAGAAATAAACCTTTTTGGGAGAAAGCGCTGCAATAAACCTGCCTATTTTTTGATCAGGCAGAAACCCAAAAATAGCTGTATTCAAAAAGGTTCCTGCAAAATAAAGCCGCTCGACATTAAAAACTTCCTCTTCGCTTAACCCCAAAATATTGGTTTCTTGGAAGATTGTCTGATTGCCGGCTCTATTATCAATTGGGCTTGAAGATGATGAATTCGGAATCATTGCTGGGGACAAGCCTTGAATATTGACATTACCCTTAACCGGCGAGGCGGCGGATGGATTAGAAGAAACGGCCGCTGTCCCAATTTTTCCTAAACAATTTTTCAGCAAATCGTTTCGTGTAATCGGGGAAGACATCTTAACATATTCAATCATATACATTCTTAACAGGAGCGACGCGACGGGATTTACGTTATCTTCTTCCCTATCCAACCATTTTGTTATATTCCCTTTCTTTACACCTATTTTTACCTCTCCATTTTTGTAATTTAATCCATAAAAATGTCCATGATACTTCGGTAAGTACTCCATTGCGCGAACAATGTTTTGTCTTATCTCATGAAAACGTATAGTTTCCCTGAAAAATACTTTATCGGCTAATACCTCCCAAAAGGAATGTTTCTGTTTATACACACTCGTGACATCTTCTTCGGATAAAAGATCAGAAATGAAAAAACCATATTTTTTGAGCAACCTTCCATCATCATATAAAAGAGCCGTCTTGAACTGCTTCGATAAATCAAGATCAAAGACGTTATATATAATCCGGGTCAAAAAGAAAGGAATCTTACCGATGTATCCCGTATCAATAAGCAAATACTTACCGCCCGAATCTATATATTGCTTATCTACCCCAAATTGAGATAGAAAAACAAGCCATTCTTTCGCGTCTTCGGCAAGTTTACTCCTATCGCATACAAGCCGATAATCTTCCCATGAAAAAGTATCCTTAAAAATATTGAGATAAGGTGTTAATAAAGATAGGCTGGAAGGCATCAGATAAGTATCTCCACACTTTTTATTATATAAATTTTCTGTAAGACGGAATAAACAATATAAAATATCCGTATCTCTCGCCATAAAAATATAGCGCTGTCCCGGCCAATTATATATCATATTTTCCACT
>DAOVHI010000010.1 GCA_030671985.1 bacterium | reverse complement strand
GTTTGGTTGTTGAAGTCATAATTTCATCTATTATCTGAATGTTATTTGCACGTAAAGACGAACCTGTTTCAGTAAGCTCAACAATTGCGTCTACAAGGTCAGGAACTTTTGCTTCAGTCGTACCCCATGAAAATTCTACTTCCGCTCGCACACCTTTAGACTTAAGATACTTCTTCGTAACATTTACAAGTTCCGTTGCAATCCTCTTTCCTTCCAGATCCTTAACTGTCTTTATTTCTGAATTAGCGTTAACTCCCACAATCCACTTAATCGGTTTCATTCCGCTTTTTGCATATACAAGATCTGCCACTTCAACGACCTGAACGCCATTTTCCATTATCCAATCCTTCCCCGTCAGACCGCAATCCAGAACTCCGTCATATACATACCTTGCCATTTCCTGCGCCCTGATAAGAATTGCCTCAATTTCGTTATCATCAACTATTGGAAAGTAAGAACGTTCAGAAGTTGATATATTAAATCCAGCCTTTTTGAATATCTTGGCAGTCGCTTCCTGAAGACTCCCTTTTGGTAATCCAAGTTTCAGCTTCACTTTTTATTCTCCTTATGTGTAATATTTTTCTACCGCTTTATCCCATAATCCTTTTGCTTTAAGGATCATATTAACAACCTCGCGTACAGCCCCTTCGCCGCCATTCTTCTCAGTTACATAATGTGAAACTTGTTTTGCTTCTTCCTGAGCATTTGCTACGGCTGCCGCAAAGCCCACTCTCCTAAAAACAGGGAGATCATGGAGATCGTCACCTATGTAGGCAACTTCTTCATCAGCTAATTTATATTTATCTATCAATTTCTCATATGCAACAAGTTTACTTTCTGTACTCTGATAAACATCTTCTATCCTTAATTCTTTTGCGCGAATCTCAGTTACTTTGGATTTACGCGCAGATATTATTGCCACCTTTAAACCTACCCTTTGAGCCAAAACTATTCCAACGCCATCCTGCACATTAAAAAATTTTATCTCTTCGGCAGAATCGATCCATACAATCCGTCCATCCGTCAAGACCCCATCCACATCAATGATAAGCATTTTTACTTTTTTTATTCTATTATTATCAACCATCTACACACCTTTATTTAATAATTGGCAAGATAGCAAATTGGACAGAAATTTTCAAGATAAATTACTCTTTCCTTCCTGCTATAAACTGTGCAATCTGTCTGAGAATATCAGCTCTTTTGTCAAAAATATAAAGCTTTGCCAATGCTTTATTTATCAGGTCGTTGGCTCTTCTTCTAGATTCCTCTACGCCCAAAAAAGCAGGATAATTAAATCCTTTCTTACCATCCTGCTCTTCATCCAAGATATCATCTGTAATCTGGAATGCAATCCCTATTAATTTACCATATTCATACAACGCATCCTCTTCCGCTTTAGACGCTCCTGACAAAACGGCTCCAACTCTAAGAGAAACAGCAATAAGCGCTCCCGTCTTATGAGTGCAGACAAACTCTAATTCAGGCAATTCAGTCTTATCCTTATCCCACGATATATCAACTACCTGTCCGCCTATCATGCCAAATGTGCCAATTGCTTTAGATATTAGGTTTATTATTTTTAATGCAAGCTTGCTGTCTTTCACCTCTTCAGATAATATTTCAAACGCGACAGTCAATAAAGCATCCCCTGCAAGAATAGCTATGTCCTCTCCAAACTTTTTATGAGAAGTCAACCTCCCTCTTCTATACTCATCATCGTCCATGGCCGGTAGATCATCGTGAACTAATGAATAATTATGTATAAGCTCTATTGCACACGCAGCCGGCAGCAGTTTTCTTTCATCCTGCAAAAATATTCCTCCGGAAGCAAGTACTAAAATTGGTCTTAGTCGCTTCCCTCCCGAAAACACACTATATCTTATAGCCTCATGTATGATCTGAGGATATTCGGTTTCTTTCGGCATATACTTATCAAGTTCTATGTCTATAATCTTCTTTTTTGCAGACAGATAATCTTTTAAGTTCATTTTTCTTTCTCGTTCAGTTCAAACGGTTCTTTGCTTGCAACACCATTGACATCCTTCTTAAGTATCTCCACCTTCTTTTCAACTTCTCTCAATTTAACCGAGCAAAACTTTGTCAGCTTTACTCCTTCTTCAAAGAGTTCCATGGATTTATCTAAAGAAACACTTCCTTCTTCCATCTCTTTTACTATGTTTTCCAGCTTGTCCAGGGCCTGTTCAAATTTTAATTCTTTCATAACCCAACTCCCTCCCTCTCTCTATCTATTAACTTTTTCATATCATCCGCTAAAGGCGCTGTGAACTCTACGACCTTATCAGAAACAGGATGAGAAAAACTAATTTTGTGAGCATGCAGTGCCTGACGGTTAATTGCAGAATTTAACTCGGTTTTTGATTTCCCACCCTCTCCATATACGCTATCCCTCAGAATTGGATAACCAAGATATGCCATATGAACACGAATTTGATGCGTCCTTCCTGTTCTTGGATAAGCGTTAATGAGTGTATTCTTACGGTAGCGTTCAAGTACGTTGAATTTGGTAAGCGCTCTTTTTCCGCCAACATAAGCAATTGCCATTTTTGTTCTGTCTGATAGACATCGCGCAATCGGCCGATTGATCTCGCCTTCATCCTGCGAAATGATTCCTTTTACAACAGCGATATAGGTTTTTTTTGCTTTTCTGTTTTTAAATTGCTCGGCTAAATTGGCGTGAGCAATATTATCTTTTGCCGCAATAATAACGCCTGAGGTGTCCTTATCCAGTCTGTGAACTATACCTGGTCGAATATGTCCATTCAAATCCGACAATGTTTTGCAATGATACAATAAAAAATTCACAACCGTACCGGAAACCATTCTTTGCGCAGGATGCACAATAATCCCTGCAGGTTTATTAACAACTATTATGCTATCATCTTCATATAATATACTCAGCGCCATATTTTCAGGTTCCGGCTTTACCTCAATATTATCATGAAGTTTTGGGACGATTATTCGTATATTATCATTTATCTTAAGAAAGTATCCCGGCTTTGTCTTTTTTTCATTCACATAAGCCTGTTTGTCAATAATCAGATTATGAATAAAAGATCTGGAAACCATATCAAGCTTATTTGCCAGAAATTTATCCAAGCGTTCCCCAACACTCTGCGCGTCAGCTATAAATTTATATTCTGTACTCATGGAGCCCACGACCAGAGTCGAACCGGTGACCTCATCATTACGAGTGACGTGCTCTACCAACTGAGCTACGTGGGCATAAAAAAGTGCCGGGGCGCAGAATTGAACTGCGGACACGCGGATTTTCAGTCCGCTGCTCTACCGACTGAGCTACCCCGGCGTCTTAAACTTAACACACCTGCAATTATACAAATTTTCATATTAATGGCAAGCTTCTATTTAATGACACTACCAATTTTTTTTAGTGAATCTACAAAATTCTTATAATCAATTTCAAGAAATTTCATTTCAAGGGATTTTGTGTTCTTACCAATTCTTTTTTTTATCTCTTCAATAAAAACACCATCTTCATTAACTAGTTTCCCTCTGCGATAGACCTTGCTTATAGAACATGAAGGAGAACGTGCTATCCCAATTATTATTTTACGATCTATATTCGCAAAGTCTTCAAGCTTTTTTACTACGCCTCGGGCTAATCTACTGCAATGGTCTCTGAATCCTGCCAGCTTTTCGTATTCATCCTTCGTCATTTTAGCCCGCTTCCCAAGAAAAGAGAATTCGGGACATGGAAGCTGCTCCAACAAAACATTATGTTCGGACACTAACTCATTAATAATCTCTACTGTATTCACATCAGGCTTAGAAAGTCCATCTGCTCTAACTTCAGGATTTAACAGACAATGTGATACAAACAAAATAGTTTTCATTACTCTATTTATCCTGTGTATAACTTTTGCATTTTTTGTTTAACGGACAATTTTTACACACCGGTTTTGTCTTGCAGTAATTCTTGCCTAACTCAACTATAATAGCGTGAAACTCCTTATAAATCCCTACATTCTCAGGCAGGTTATTTTCAAAAAATTTCTTTAACGACTCATAGTCCAATTCATTCGTTAATTGCAGTCTCTCACAGATGCGTCTTGTATAAGCATCTATTACAAAAGAAGGTTTTTCTGCGGCATACAGAATGATTGAATCGGCGCTTTCCGGAGCAATACCATTAAGAGAGAGCAATTTAGCCCTCAAAGAACTGATTTCTTTATTGAACAGGTCTTTTAAGCTGCCATTATATTCACTACAAATGTAGCTGCATATACTCTTTAGTCTTCTGGCTTTCTGCCTGTAGAAACCTGTTGGCTTTATATAAACTTCTAATTTTTCGATAGGAAGATTTGATATTTTAGATGAATCTAGAACATTGGCATTCTTTAAATTCTCAATAGCTTTTTCAACATTTTTCCAGGCTACCTGCTGAGTAAGAACCGCTCCGACAATTACTTCAAAAGGAGTCTCCGCCGGCCACCAATGCTGCGCTCCAAAATGAGAAAGAAGGAATGAGTAAAGCTCATACGGACTAAGAAGGTGTTGCCTCAGATTCGGTTCCTTCAAGTTTCTTTTCTTCCTGTGGTTTTTCTTCGGATGGTTTAGTTTTCTCTAATTCCTGAGTCTCTTTGACAGGTTCTTCAGGTTTCTTCTCTTCTGTTTTTGCGGATTCTTTGGGAGTTTCTTCCTTAGGCTTGTTTTCTACAGCTTCCTCAACTTTTACAGGAGTCTCTTTAGGAGCTTCCTTCACTGGCTTATTTTCTTCTGATTTCTGAACTTCTTTAGGGGCTTTCTTCTCCGGTTCTGCTTTTTTCTTCTTTGATTCTTCTTCTTTCTGTTCTTTTCGAAGAATTTCGCTTACTAATCTTTGCTTTCTTTTTATTCTTTTCTTCAAAAGTCTTATTTCTTTATTTCCAGCTACTTTTTCTGCTTTCGCTATCTTCTCGGCGAGCTTTTTCTTCAATGTCTCTATCTTTAGCTTTAAATCTTCTACTATTACCATTTGTTCTCCCCTGTTTTAAGTCCACAACCAGTTTGCTACGTTAGCATATTTTTAATTAATTGGAAAGTTTATTTTTCATTCGCCTATTATCTTTACTAAAACTCGTTTCTTTCGTCTGCCGTCAAATTCCCCGTAGAATATCTGCTCCCATGGACCAAAATCAAGTTTTCCGTCTGTTATTGCAACCACAACCTCACGTCCCATTACCTGACGCTTCATGTGAGCATCCGCATTATCTTCAAAACCATTATGTTCGTATTGAGAAACCGGTTCATGAGGCGCAAGCTTCTCAAGCCATTTATCATAATCATGAATCAATCCCTGTTCGTTATCATTAATATATACACTGGCTGTTATGTGCATAGCATTAACAAGGCACAAGCCTTCCTTTATCCCGCTTTCCTTGATCGCTTTTTCTACATCAGGCGTAATGTTTATATAATCCCGCCTGTGCGGTGTTTGAAAAACCTGTTCTTTTCTATATGATCTCATTTCTAATTCCCTCCAGTAGTTCACCAACAAGATACAATGACCCTGTAACACAAATCAAGTCATTTTTATTTGCTTTCTGAAACGCATATTTCAATGATGAAGATATGTCTTTTTTCACAACAATGTTATTGCTAAATTCTTGCGCTTCCTGAGCTAAAATCTCAGGCTTCAGCGCACGATCAGTGCCTGTAATATTAGTAAAAATCGCTATTGTGTCCTTTGAAAGAAGTATCCTCAAAATATCTTTGTAATTTTTCTCTTTTAATATCCCGATTATGAATATTAACCTGTCATATTTTATTCCTGAAATGGTCTGCTTTAGAACTCTTGCGCTGCTGGGATTGTGCGCTCCATCACAAATCAGTAAAGGATTTTTTCTTAATACCTGAAACCTTCCCTTCCAGATTGTCTCGCTGAGACCTGTTCTAATAGCCCTATTGGTAATATCAAAGTCAAATAAGCAAAGATTTTCTGCTGCCGCAACAGCCAATACGGCGTTAGTTATCTGATGCTCTCCGAGTAAACTAATTTCTAAATTATCATACGAATGCTTATATCCTTCAATCCGGAATGTTTGCGTATTAATATCAGAACTGGTTTTTTCCCATTTGTACTCGGAATTTATATCAACCAGTTTGGCTTCCTTCTCCTTTGTCATGCTGCTAATGCCGTCAATTACTTTTTGTTTTTTGCTGCCGCTTATCACCACGTTATTTTTCTTTATTATGCACGCTTTTTCATAAGCTATATCTGTAATTTTTTTACCAAGCACATCTGTGTGCTCAAGTCCAACATTAGTTATTACCGAGATAATCGAATTACACACGTTTGTTGCATCCAGTCTCCCGCCCATGCCTGTCTCGCATATCAAAACATCTATGTTCTCATCAGCAAAATACCTAAAAGCCAAAGCTGTAACAATCTCAAAATAGGTTGGATGATTCATGCCAAGACTTTTCATATGCTTGACAGCTCTTTTTATATCCGAAATGATTGATATTACTCTTGTCTTAGGAATGAATTTTTCTACGATTTTAGATTTTTTACCGATAGATTGCGTTTTTACAGCTATTCTTTCTCTGAAATCAATGAGATGCGGGGATGTATAAATTCCAACCTTGTATCCTGATAAAGCCGCTATTGAACTTGTAAATACAGCAACTGAACCCTTGCCATTAGTTCCTGCAATATGTACTGTTTTGAACTTATGATGAGGATTTCCAAGCAGATTAAGCAGAACCTTTACATTCTTTAATCCGAATTTTATACCAAAATATTGAAGATTATTCAGGTAGTTTAATGTATTAGGATAAGACATCTACTTACTGTAAGAATCAAAATGCCCAATAAGATCTACAAGTTTTTGCTTTAACTCGCTGCGATCAACAATCATATCAATCATTCCGTGTTCAAGAAGAAACTCCGATCTTTGAAAACCCTCCGGAAGTTTTTGATGAATTGTCTGTTCTATTACTCTAGGACCAGCAAATGTTATTAAGGCACGCGGTTCAGCAACTATCACGTCTGCCTGAAATGCAAAACTTGCCGAAACTCCTCCTCCTGTAGGATCAGTTATTACTGAGATAAACGGAATTTTTTCGTCACTTAGGCGGGCTACAGCCGCGCTTGTCTTCGCCATCTGCATAAGAGAAAATATTCCCTCATACATTCTTGCGCCACCTCCTGATGCTGATACACTTATAAATGGAATTTTTTTATCTATTGCAAGCTCTATAGCTCTTGTAACTTTTTCTCCGACGACAGAACCCATGCTTCCCATAATAAATCTATAATCAGTAAGCGCAATGGATACATGAAAGCTTCCGATATCTCCTTCACCATACACAGCCGCTTCCTTTAAACCTGTTTTTTTCTGCTCTTGCGCTATCTTGTCTTTATAATTTTTGTAAGCCTTAAAATTTAATGGATCAACTGACTGCATGTTTTTATCGTATTCAACAAAAGTATTCTTAACTACTAATTGGGCAATTCTCTCTTGTACGGATATTCTATTATGAAATCTACATTTTGGACAGACACTGAGATTCTTATTCAGATTTTTATTGTAGATAATTTCCCCGCATCCGGGACATTTCGTCCATAAGCCGTCAGGGATATCTCTCTTCTTTGTAGCCGGAAGTACAGTATATTGCCGCTTACCAAACCAAGCCATTTATGCCTCCACATTCACCAGCCCAATTCTACATAAGCAGATATACGTTGTCAAGCTAACGCAGCCGGCGATTATATAAACCTTGCTATGATTCCTAATTATTTGATAATTTGAGAAATAGCACGAAGAAAGGCATCATTCTCAGACGGCTTTCCAACAGTGACTCTCAGACAATTTTTTAATAATTTACTATCAGTAACGTCGCGTATAAGAATGCCATTGCTGAGAAGCGTATTGAATACAGTTTTTGATGAAATCTTTGTTCTGAATAGAATAAAGTTTGCCTCTGTCGGAAATGTATAGATCATGCTGTTTTTCTGCATTTCCCCGAGAAGTCTGTCCCTTTCGGAAAGAATAGTCTTAATGGCTTCGTCACATTTCTTCTTATGCTTTAGAGCTATGATTCCTATACGCTGTGAGATGGAATTCAGATTGAATGGAAGCTTTACCTTATTAACATGTTCCACTACCTTTTCCGAAGCTATCATATAACCTATACGGCAGCCTGCAAGACCGTATGCTTTTGAAAATGTTCTTAATATAATCAAATTATCATACTTACTGATCAATGGAAGAAAGCTCTTATTTGAAAATTCCGAATAAGCTTCATCTATTACAACAAGTCCTGATGAATTTTCTATGATATTTAGTATTTTTTCCTCAGAAAAGCAGTTACCTGTGGGATTATTAGGATGTCCGATAAAAATGAGACTGGGTTGATTTTTCTTAATATATCTAAGCGTAGTGTCTATATCTATATCAAACTTCTCATCAAGGCTTATAACTTTGGTCATTGTGTTGCATGCCGCAGATATTATCCCATACATTGAAAATGACGGATAGAAAAACAAGGAGCTTCCGGAGCCAAAAGCCAGCGTTAGTGACTGTATCAATTCATCAGAGCCATTCCCTAAAGCGATTTTATTCACATTCGTATTCATTCCACCTGCAATCAGTTCTTTTATTTCAGACGCGTCAGAATCCGGATATCTATTGAATGGATGATCAAAGAGATCTTTTAATATGATCTCCTTTAATTCCGCTGGAAAATCAAAAGGATTTTCATTAGCATCAAGTTTGATTTTATAATCTACTTTATTAGCTGAATAAGCTTTTAATTTTTTTATATTTTCCCGAAGTATTAAGTCAAAATTTGTTTTCACTATTTATCTTCCAATCTTATTAACAGAGACCTTTTGTGCGCTTCCATTCCTTCCAAATCAGCCAGCAAACTCAACGACTTCCTAATTCTCTTCAACCCTTTCTTACTATAACAGATAACCGAGGACTTTTTTAGAAAATCGTCAACACTCAACGGAGAGAAAACTCTTGCCATACCATTGGTTGGCAGTACATGATTTGGTCCGGCAATGTAATCCCCTATTGATACAGGACTGCATTCCCCGAAAAAAATCGCCCCCGCATTTCTTATCTTCTTTGCCAGTTTCTGCGGCTCGCAAACATGAAGCTCTAGATGTTCAGGAGCCATTTGATTTGCTATTGATACCGCTTCATCCAGAGTCTTTACAATAAATATCTCTTTGCCCTTATCCAGTGATTTCTCAATAGCCTTCTTTCTGCGCAATAAAGCAACTTGTTTTTTTATTAAAACATTGACTTTCTCTGCAATAAGTTTTGATGTTGTAATTAAAACAAATTTTCCGTTCTCTCCATGCTCAGCTTGAGAAATAAGGTCTGCTGCAATATATTGAGGATTTGCTTCGTCATCTGCAATAATTGCTATTTCGCTGGGTCCGGCAGTCATATCAATATCAACTGTCCCATAAACCAGTTTCTTGGCAGTAGAAACATATATGTTACCAGGTCCGACAATCTTATCTACTTTGGCAATTGTCTTTGTGCCAAAAGCAAGCGCAGCAATTGCCTGCGCTCCTCCGATTTTATATATTTCCGTTACCCTGAGTAAATCAAGCACAGCCAATACATATTTATTGATCTGTCCGTTTTTTTGCGGCGGCGTAACTGCAACAATCCTTCTAACTCCGGCTAACCTTGCAGGGATAACAGTCATTAACACGGAGGATATGAGAGGCGCAGTACCGCCTGGAATATACACACCCACACTTTCAATAGCAGTATATTTCTCTCCAAGCAGAACAGTCTTTGTACTGCCGCGATACCATGTTTTTCTCCCGTGGATTTGTTTCTTATGAAAATTCGCTATATTGCGCTTTGCTTCTTTTACTGCTTTGAGAATATCATCGACCAGAACAGACCTTGCGTCTTTCATTTCCTGTTTTGAAACCTTTAATTGTGTCTTCGTAATAGAAACACCGTCAAACTTTTTAGTGTAGTTTAAAAGCGTCCTATCACCATTAGCCCTGACGTCATCAATAATCTTTTTTACTGTCTGCTCTATATTCATTATAACCTCTTTCCATAATTAATTCAGTGCACAACAAAGCGAGAGTTGACAGGACGACGTGTAGGCTGTTTAAGGATACGATCCATCCGGCCAGATTTATAAAGATATTGAATGTTTTTAATAATTTGCTCGTAGAAAATCTCTGGCGGCAGTTGTTTTTCTTTGAGAACAGGTATGTCGAATTTAGGTAAACTTAGCTTTTCCATTAAAGATAACTTTCAAGTTTCGCATAGATTCCATTCGGACCATACTGGGTACAAATGGATTTAAGTTTTTCTTTAGCAATTTCTTTTTGATTATTTCGAAGCAATTCAACTATATCAGCAAGATCTCTAAGTTCCCGCTTAGGATTGTTCTTGATTGCATGAAGTTTAAGAGCTATCAAATGCTCAAGGCATGGAACGTGCATGCTGACAGATCCTATTTGGTAAACAGAACTGCTCCGTAACATTTTATCAAAAGTGCCGTGATTCACTAACATAACATCAACATCCATGAGGTAAACAGACAAGTGAGAATAGCGTATAAAATTTTTCGTCCGATCTGTTTCCTTATAACCAGCTTTCGTCAGTATGTTATGCAAAACCTTTGAGTCGGAATCTACCATCAAACAGTCTATATCTACGGTTTGTCTGGCGACACCAAAAGCCGGCAACGCATGTCCCCCAATCAACAAAGCTGCCACATTCCTGGTTTTCAGACCATTCCAAATAATTTCAAGGATACTTCTCATTTTCTTCCAACCTCAAAATATATATTTTCCATTACAGTCGGGGCGAGTGGATTCGAACCACCGGCCTCCACGTCCCGAACGTGGCGCGCTGCCAAGCTGCGCTACGCCCCGCTTATTTCTTAACTGCAAGCTTAAGTATCAAAAATCCCGCTACTAAAAGAACAGCAAACAAAATCGTTAAAAGATTAAAATATTTGTTTATGAACTTTTTAACAGGTTCTCCAAAGATCTTTATTAATCCGCCAACAAGAAAAAACCTTGATCCTCTTCCTAATACCGATGCTACAATGAAAACAATAAAACCAATTTTACAAACACCTGCAGCAATTGTAAAGACCTTATATGGAATAGGCGTGAAACCCGAAATAAATACCGCCCAAAAGGCGTTATCACCGTATAGATCTTTTACATGGTTAAAACCTTCGGAAGTAAATCCAGGAACATATGTAAAGAAGAAATTGCTTGTATATTCCCATATCTTCATACCTATAAAATATCCGCATACTCCACCTGCCACAGACCCCAGCGTCGTTATGAGACTATACAGCAGGGCTCTCGCCGGCTTTGATACACAAAGAGCTATTAACAGAACATCCGGAGGAACGGGAAAACAAGATGATTCTGTAAAAGCCAATGCAAACAATGCCGCAATTGAATACTTTGAATTAGCCCAGCTCAATACCCAGTCATATAATCTTCTAATAATATTTCTTCTCCTTATTCCATCCATACTTACCTATCAGTGGTACAAACATACATCCACAGATATTTTCGGTTTTTATTTTTTTATTGATCTTTGAAATAACAACAAGTTCTTGAGAAAAGGAATTACCTACAGGAATAACCATTCTACCGCCTTCCGATAATTGATCTATAAGAACCTTAGAAATTTTAGGGGCTCCGGCTGTTACTATTATTCCATCGTAAGGAGCATTCTCTGACCAGCCAAGAGTTCCGTCTCCTATAT
This sequence comes from bacterium, assembly GCA_030671985.1. Lineage (GTDB taxonomy): Bacteria > JAHJDO01 > JAHJDO01 > JAHJDO01 > JAHJDO01 > JAHJDO01. The sequence goes on along the minus strand of DAOVHI010000010.1, from coordinate 5,275 downwards.
TGAATTTTATATTCTCATATCCTAAATGATTAAGTGTTCTTTGCGCCTCTATGGATAATATATTAATTCTCTCTATTGTGTAAATAGAAGATCCTAATTCCGCAAGGATTGCCGTCTGATATCCTGAACCTGTTCCAAGTTCCAAGATTTTCTCTCCACCGCTAAGTTTCAAACATTCGCTCATCAAAGCAACCATATACGGCTGAGATATAGTTTGGGATTCTCCTATGGAAAGCGGCTGATCAGCATAAGCAACTGATGCGAGTTCTGAAGGAACAAAGAGATGCCTTGGCACCTTTCTCATTGTATCGAGAACACGCTTGTCTTTAATTCCTCTATGTGCCAATTGAACATCTACCATATTAAGACGTTCGTTCATACAATTCATGATATTTTTAATGTCATTATCTCAATAAGTATATTCTCCATTATTGGACTTAAGTCTACCTCAGGCTCTTTTAATGTTCCATTTACATTAAAACTCATATCAATTTCACCATTTTTTACTTTTACATAATTAATAATGTCTCTATAAGTAAGTCCGATAAAAACTTCGCTATCCAAATCCTTCGCTTTTTTTATACTCAAGAGTAGATTTTTTGTTAATATATGCTGTGAAAAATTCAGCACGCCTTTTTTGCATGTCCCAACTAATGAAACAGTTACCGTGCCTTTTTTAACATACACAGGAATATAAGCATCATTCTGCCCCATAGACGCCATATCTATATCGGAACTTTTCATTTTCAGAGAAAAATCCCCCTTCGAACTTCTGAGATTAACATTCCCCGCAAAATCGGCTCTAATACGTTTTTTATGTTCGAAATCAATATTTGCGAAGAATTCAGTTGTCCTGTTAGAACGATAAAGAATATTCTTTACTGCTGAAGTCATATTTACTTTGATAAACATACGATTGACATTAACGTTAAACTTTCTTTTGCCAATATGCTTATCAATAGATATATTGTTGAAGACGATTTTCCCTCTTAGTATATCTACATGAGGCTTGCGCATCTTTACGTTACAGTTAAACGAACTCTTACAGATACTCTTAATCTTATGATACATCATATTAGAGGCTATTGTATTTAGTATTAGCAAGCTGGCAAAGAACACAACTGCAACAATAATAAAAACAAAAAATCTCCGTCGAACAAACTTGTTTTTTTTCATATGCATTCCATTTATTGAAAAAATGTGCTGGACAATATAAACCGTATGAATTTTAGCGTGTCTCTTAGCGGTCTTATTTTGCTTTGAGCATTTGGCAGATATATTGTTCTTATTGGAATCTCTTTTATTCTGAATCCCTTCCTACCTGCCTTTATCAATACTTCGGATTCTATTTCAAAATTATTTGTTAATAGATTGATGTTTCTCAGTACCTCTGTTCTGATAAGCCTATAACCGGATTGCGTATCGCTAATTTTACAAGAAAGGAATAATGAAGTAAAAAATGAGGTCATTCTATTTGTATATAATCGTATAAACGGCATACTTTCAATGTCACTCATCCTGCTGCCTACAACTATATCGGCGCTATCTTTCTTAAACTCGTCTATAAACTTTGAAAGCTCCGTATAATCGTGCTGTCTATCCGCATCCATAGTTATTAAGGCGCTAAACCTTTTTCTCTCGATATAGGAGAAACCTGTTCTTAGAGCTGCTCCTTTACCCCGATTGCTTACATGCCTTATAACTAAAGCTCCGCCATCCATCGCTTTCTGAGAAGTACTGTCTGTTGACCCGTCATCCACGACTATGACATCCTTAACTGTTTTTTTAATATCCTTTATCAAATCGCAGATATGCTCTTCCTCATTGAAACATGGCAGCAAAACACAAACATTGCCTCTGGGTTTAGCACTTGATACTTGTTTAATTTAAATCCCCTCCCACATGTGATGAAAAAGCAGCCATTGTTCAGGATAAAAGCTTATGTATTCTTCAATAATTCCCATAATTTGTAAAGCTGTTTTTTGTATGCTTTCATTTCTATTTTCACCACTTTTTGCAAAAAATGGCTTCTCGAAAATTAGTTTATATGTCTCGTCTGATTGTCTGACAGCAAAAACCGGCAGTATAGCTGCTCCTGTCTCAACAGCCATCATTGCCGGTCCTTTTGGAACAATTGTCTCTTTCTCAAAAAAATCCAGTTTAAGTCCTTTCCTAAATATATCCCTATCTCCCAAAACAGCTATCGCCTCTCCCTTTTTTAATATACGAAGCGCCTTTCTGAACGCAGACCCTACAGGAATTATATTCATGTTTTTTTGCTTTCTCTGTCTAATAAAAAACTGATTAACTCTCGGGTTATCATGACTTAATACAATTGCATTTATCGGATGACCTTTTAGAGAAAGCGCTATCCCTCCTATTTCCCAGTTGCCAAGATGCGCGCTCAGTAGGATTACTCCCTTTTTATACCTAAAAGCTTCATCTATGTAATGTCTGTTTTCTATTTTTACAATTTCATCAATGTTATCTGCATCTATTTTTGGGAAAAATAAAAAATCCGCCAGATATTTGCCAAAATTTAAATAGGTCAGCCATATTAATCTGCGAAATTCTTTTTTGGTTAACTTTCTCTTGACGACATGAGACAGGTTATTTCTAACGGCACGCCTGCTTTGCCATGAAAAGCAGTAATATAACCTACTGACTATCCTTGCCACACAATACGCCCATTTCTTGGAAAGATAAATGGCAAGAAACTGAGCAATGAGATAACATATATATCGGATCATTCTACTTTTTTATCACATTACATAGCCGTCTACAAGTTTAAACATGCGCGGAGTAGTTTTGGCAAAGGCTTCATCATGCGTTGCAATAACAATTGTAATTCCCTTATCCTTATTGAGATTCAGGAGCAGTTTATAGATTGATTCCCTATTCTCTTTATCCAGATTGCCTGTAGGCTCATCCGCAAATATGATCTCAGGCTGATTAACCAATGCGCGCGCTATTGCAACCCTTTGCTGTTCTCCTCCCGAGAGCTGATTGGGTCTGTGAAGAGATCTCTTTTCCAAACCAATCTCTTGAATTAGCTGTTCAACAGCTTTATGTTCTTTGTTCAACAACCTATTTCTCTTATTTTTTATCATCAGAGGAAGGCTTATGTTCTCAATAACCGTTAGCTCGGAAAATAAGTGAAAGAACTGAAAGATAAACCCTATTTTCCTGTTGCGAAGAGCTGATTTTTCGTTCTCATTCATATTGCTGATGTCTACTCCATCATATTTCAGCACACCTTTTGTAGAAGAATCCAATATACCTAATATATGCAAGAGCGTACTTTTCCCCGAACCTGACGGCCCGGTAATCGAAACAAGTTCTCCTTTGTTAATACACAGATTAATATCTTTTAAGACCGTAAGCTCCTTTTCCCCGTCAGAGTATTTTTTATACAGTCCATTTACATGAACAATTGTCTTGGGGGTTTGAAACCTCTTATTCATATCTTAGCGCCTCTACCGGATCAAGTTTTGAAGCTTGTCTGGCCGGGTATAATGTTGAGAGAAAACTAATTAGTATTGATACCAAACACACTGCGCTAAAGTCCATAATACGCATATCAACAGGCAATGTCCTCAAATAATACACTTCAGGAGGCAAATGTATGAACTGATACTTCTTTAACAGCAAGCAAAGTCCTACTCCGCCGATACATCCTAATATCGTTCCAATAACCCCAATTATTGTTCCTTCAAGAATAAATATTTTTCTTATGCTCCTTAAATCCGCCCCTATTGATTTGAGTATTCCTATATCCTTTGTCTTTTCCAAAATTATCATAATAAGCGTACTGACTATGTTGAACGCGGCTACAACAATGATTAAGCCCAATATTATGAACATTGTGATCTTCTCAAGCTTAAGCGCAAAGAAAAATGCCCTGTCAAGAGTCTGCCAGTCTCTGACCAGAAAACGGTACTCTAAAACATCTTTTATTTTCTGCGTGATCTGTGGAGACAGATAAATATTATCCAATTTTATCTCAATCCTATTCACACCTTCTAGATTGTAAAGTTTCTTTGCTGTATCAAGAGAAATATACGCAAGTGTGTTGTCATATTCGTATATCCCGCATTCAAATAATCCTATAACCTTTAATCTGACAGTTCTTGGAATAACCGCTCCCCCAGGACCTATTTTATATTCAGGAGATATCACTGTTACTTCTTCGCGCAAACTTACACCAAGATTTCTTGCCAGTTCTTTTCCAAGCACAATATTATAACCGCCTTCATTCAGCTTCATTGAGCCTTTTATTATATGCCCTGAAATATCTGTTGTGTTCTTTTCCGTTGACGGGTCTATTCCCTTTATCATTATCCCCATAGCATCATTATGATATTTGATCATGCCCTGTCCGACGATTACAGGAGAACAACTCAAAACATGAGACACATTCTTGATCTTGTCTATTACTTGAGGATATTCTTTTATTTCCGTATCAGATATAACAATGTGAGATTTCACACCGAGCATTTTACTTTTCAAATGCTTATCAAATCCGTTCATTACCGACATAACAACAATAACCGCCATTACTCCAATAGCTATCCCGAGAATAGATATTAAGCTTATAAGGGATATAAACTTTGTCTTATGATGCAGTCTCAGATACTTCAGAGCAATAAATAATTCATAACTCATGATATTCACTCATACCTATTATCAACCTCTTTCGTGTTCTTTCTGATATTATATTGCAAATGCGAGAGTTAACAAGAATTATCTTGTTGAATCAACAAAAATCTGCTACGTTTTATATTGAGAAAGCAAGAAAATTTGGGAGATAATTATGATTGATAAAATAAAATTAGATAATTATGAGAAGAAAATTGAGAAAAATATCTCTAATTATAGAAAAGCTTTACCGCAAAAAATTTCTAAAATAGAGAAAATTATTAAAATAGCTAATGAGAAAAGGAACATAAGTCTTAGGGTTAACAGGTATGATTTAGATCAGTTAAAAATAAAGGCAGAGAAAGAAGGCATTCCTTATCAGACACTTATCTCTAGTGTAATTCATAAATTTATTACTAATCAGCTTGTTGACTAAGAAAATATTATAAAGGGTCTTCGCCTACTCAAGACTAGATAAAATTCAACAAGAATTTATTGCTGAATTAATAAAAATTTGGTATGTTTTATGCTAAGAAAGTAAAAGAATATATGGGTTTTATATGTTGATTGTTATCTATAGAATAAAATGACTATATCTCTAATATACGAACTTATCAAAGCAGATGTTGAGCAAGAG
>DAOVHI010000052.1 GCA_030671985.1 bacterium | reverse complement strand
TAGGAGCAGCTACAAAATTTTTGGTTGGCATAGGAGCCAATCCGGGAGCTATTAATCTGGATAAAGAGATAGATCGATTTAAGCGCAAGGTGGATGCCGGCGCAGAATATGCTTTGACCCAGCCTGTTTATACTATAAAGCTTCTTGAAACCTTTTTGGATAAAGTTTCTTCCCATAAAATACCTATTCTCGTTGGCATTTTGCCATTAGCCAGCGCGCGAAACGCAGATTTTCTTCACAATGAGGTTCCCGGCATGTCTATTCCCAAAAAGATATTGTCGCGCATACATTCTTATGCTCGGGAAGATGAAGCAAAAAAAGAAGGTATTCGCATAGCTCAAGAAGCACTTCTTGAAGCAAAAAACATGGTGGATGGCGTATATATAATGCCCCCGTTCGGTAGAGTTTCTGCGGCAATAGAGGTCTTGTCCATTTTGAGAAATTAATTTAAAATGTCTATTGACGAAAAAATAAAACTTCGTAACATTGCAGATTGGGCTTTTTTATTTGTCATTGCGGGGAACAAAGTCCCGCGGCAATCTCATTGGTTTGGTTCGCAATGACAAAAGCACTATGATATAATTCAGTAAATTTACGTGGGATAAAAAGTGGAACAATCTAAATTAAATGTGCAGCTTCTTGAGGTTACTCAAAACGAGCTTTCTGTGATTTATTCTTCAGCTCGCCAGTGTTATTCGCCTGAATTTGCTGGAGAGATTTTAAAAAACGAAAAGAACTCTGGTAAGCAAGAAGAATTTATAAAAATAATAATAAATTCAGGTCATTTAAGCCCGCTTGAACATGTGAAATTTACTTTTGCGATTGAAGGCGTATCGAGGGCATTAACGCATCAGCTCGTAAGGCACAGAATTGCTTCATATTCCCAGCAAAGTCAGCGTTATGTGAAAGAAAACAATTTTGAATATATAGTTCCGCCATCTATCGATAAAGATGAAAATCCAAAAAAACAATTTCAAAATATTATGGACGAAATTCCGAAAGCTTATAACGCAATATTACAAACAACATCGCTTCAGGACGCAAGATATGTTTTGCCTCAAGCGGCAGAGACAAAAATGTTTAAGACTTGGGTATTGTCCGGAAGACAAGTTTTCTTGCGGCCTTGCTCCTTTAAAAAAGGATATGCTAGGAAGATAAAAAACCAGTGAAAGGAATGCTGACAGGACCAATTACAATTCTGGCATGGAGTTATGTAAGAGAAGATATTTCTATTGATCAGGTAAGTTATCAAATTGCGCTTTGCTTGTAGGCTGAGACTTAAATCCATACTCATATGTGTTATTTCGAATTTAATGAGATTGTAAAGTATATTCAAAAGATGGATTTTGATGTAATTACTATTGAGGCATCCAGAAGCAAAGGCGATATTATAAGATACTTTGAAGGAATGAATTTTAAAAGACAGATAGGGTTAGGCGTTTGGGATATTCATTCACCGGCAGTTCCAAGTGTCAAGAATATGGCAAAGATTGTAGAAAGAACCTTAAAAATATTTCATAATGAAAATTTCTCTCTTTGGGATTACGAGTGAATTCGCATATTTTTAATGTTTGATTGTTCTTAGTCTTGCAGCTTTTATAGTATTGTGCATAAGCATTGTAATTGTCATAGGACCAACCCCGCCCGGAACAGGTGTAATGGCGCTTGCTACCTCCTTCACTTCATTGAAATCCACATCCCCAACAAGTTTGTATCCTCTTTCTCTGCTTGGATCATCAACCCGATTAACTCCAACATCTATAACTACCGCACCATCCTTGACCATATCCTTCTTTATCATTTCTGCTCTTCCGATAGCCGCGATCAATATATCCGCCTGCTTAGTATAATAAGACAAGTCCCCGCTTCGTGAATGGCATACCGTCACCGTTGCATTAGCATCCTGCGTCTTTTGAAGCAGAATTAGCGCAACAGGTTTCCCTACAATATTGCTTCTGCCGACCACAACCACGTGTTTGCCTTCAATCTGAATATTGCTTTTAAGAAGAAGCTGCTGAATTCCATATGGAGTGCACGGCAGAAAAGAAGGCTTGCCAATAACAAGATTGCCTACATTGATAGGATGAAAACCGTCAACATCCTTTAAATGATCAATAGCGTTAAGAATTTTATCTTCATTAATGTGGTCTGGCAAAGGAAGCTGAACAAGAATGCCATGAATTTTCTCATTTACATTGAGCTTATTAATAAGTTCCAGCAAGTCGTGTTCCGGAGTATCTGATGACAGTTTGTGCTCCTCAGAATATATGCCCAATCTCGCGCATGCCTTTTTTTTCATGCTCACATAAACCCTTGAAGCCGGATTATCACCTACGAGCACAACAGCAAGCCCGGGGGTTAAGTCGTACTCACGCTTAAGACTCTCCGCCTCAACCTTCATCTCATCCTGCATCTCAGCAGCAATTGCCTTACCATCTATTATTTTTGCAGCCATATGCCTAGTATCCTTTCTATCGCTTTTTATATATTGACCCAAGTTCTGAAGCCTGTAATACTATGTCCTCAAAAGCACTATGGAATTTTTCATCCATATTAGGAGCAAAATTGAGAATTTGCAAGCGTTTATCATCGATGTCCAATTCCTTCAACCTGTTACGAGCAGCTTCTACAACTTTTCCAACTTTTATATTCCCATTTATAAAGTGGCATGCCTCCTCTATACATGCAATTACTATAACCATGTCCCTGCCTGATTCAAAACATTTGAGGATGTGAATACTGCTGATCTCCCCGGAACATGGAACCTTTATAATCTGAATATTGCTGTGGCGTTTGCTAACATTTAAGGCGGTTTCATAAACTGAATTCTCACAGCAAAAAATTGTTATATTTGGTTTATATGCCATTATAAAATCATCCTATAAGTTTAAGTATCTTCTCATCTTCATATTCTCTAAGCTGTATTGCTCTTGAGGGGCATAGAGATGCACAGATCCCGCATCCAAAACATGCCTCTTCAACAATCTTTGCAGCTTTCTTGCCCACTTCGCGAGAAAACTCTATATCTATTGCTTTATGAGGACACGAACGTATGCATGTAAGGCAAAGCGCGCATTTTTCCTCGTCTACTTCCGCTGTCTTCTCATCAATTTCTATCGTGTTCTTTTCAAGTAAATTATGAGCAGCATATGCGGCTGTCAACGAATCATCTAATATATCATTCAGCCCTGCATCAATATGACACGCCCCGGCAAAGAATATGCCTTTCCTATTTGATAAGTTTGGCATAAAGTGAACATTGTTATTCTGGAAAAATCCTTGCTTATCCCTCTCAACGCCAAGTGTAAGAGAGAGAACTTCTGTACCGTGATCGGGAAGAATGCTTTCCCCAATCACCAGCCAGTCACATATTAAATGCAAGCCTTCTACGTCTACGCCTTCTACAGCAGAAAATATAACCCCTTTTTCTCTGACAGCTGTATATAACTGCTCGAACTTTTTGCCGGCAACTTTTATATTGCGAGACAAGACAGATACTTCGCATCTTAGTTTTTCTCTAAGAAGCAAGGCATTCTTTAACGTAGATAATGCTATTATTTGAGAATCTTCTTTAGCAAAATCACATAAGAATATGACTTTGGATAATCTTTTTATCTTGTTGTTTGAAATGTAGTCTTCGAGATGAGTATGGTTAATTATCTTTTGAGAATTGCAATCCATCTTTGGCGCGGATACATTAACCCCCGTCGCAATAATAATCGCCCCATGCTTGATTTTAACTGGTTTTGAGTTTTTAATTTTGAGTTTTGAATTAAAGTTCCCAACATGTCCTTTGGTCTCTATTAATTCTGCGCAAGTAAATATATCCACATTTGAGAACTTTTTTAATTTTGTTATTTGCCGGGAGACAAAATCCTTTGGGGATATACCCAGATCGTATACGCTGAAAAGATTATTTAGCCTGCCGCCTAATCCTTCTTCTCTTTCAATTAGCGCTACTTTTTGCCCCTGTTCCCCAAGGTATGTTGCAGCAGTTATTCCTGCAATACCGCCGCCGAGTATAAGAATGCTCATAAGTACTCCATTACATCTACTGCGGTTTTATCTGCATGCCGAATAGCTTCCGATATGCTTTTTGGTCCTTCACATGTACCTGATAGAAAAACACCTTGAACATTTGTTCTTGTAGAAAAACTATCAACCGGTTCAAAAAAACCGAATTCGTCCATATTAATCCCGAGAAGATTTTCGACTCTCTGATTATCCTCTGATGGCATTATCCCTATAGAAAGAACAAGAAGATCATAATCTCTCTCAATAAGTTTAGCTTCTGCCATGTCTTCATACAAAACTCTTACCGATTTGGTCTCGGAAATTTCCCGCGCTCTTGTTGGTATACTCTTTATAAATTCTATTTTTGAATCATTCTTACATTGGTCATACAGCATGTTAAATTCTTTTCCTGAAGACTGGATATCCATATGAAAAATATCAACCTTAACTTCGGGAAACGCTTCCCTAACCATCATGGCGAGCCTCAAAGCGTAACGGCAGCATACTCTTGAACAATACCCTTTATTTAAATGCGGATCCCTGGACCCAACACATTGTATGAATGCTGCTCGCTTTGGGATTTCGTTGAATTCTCCATTTTTCTTGAAGTGCTCCTCAATGTCCAGCCCTGTAAAAACATAAGGAATTCTTCCGTAGCCAAATCTGCCTTTCCCTCTTGCGTCAAATGGGGTAAAACCAGTTGCAACGACTACTGCATCCACTTCTACAGAATTAGTTTTATCATTATGTTTTATACGAACGGAAAATTTATCTTCGGACTTAGAAATATCTGATATGTTTGAGCCTAAATATATTTTGATATTAGGATGAATTTCTACCTTGTCCATCCTATCCTTTAGAAGACAAGCCCCGCATTTTGTGCAAACATTGTCCACCGCTTTACAGCAAGATTCCTGAGCATGCCCGCCGACAGAAGAGTCTTTTTCTACTAAATGAACCGCTATTCCTCTATCTGCAATCTTTAAAGCTGTGGTAACGCCCGCTATTCCTGCTCCGATAACCAGTACATTTTTCTCTTCCATATCGAATTCTACCATTCTTTTTTCATCATCATTATCTAACTGAAGTACAGGACGCTTTGTTTTGGATAATATCCTACCATAAAGCTTAATAATTCACAAAAAATTGTTCTGGCTGTGTACATGCAGGCAACGCTTTCTGATTAAAATTATAGTTTAGCTGACAAAGTCTGTTGATTTTTCAGCCACGCCAGGCCATCGCGGACAATGTTGACAACCGCATCTTTCTCAATACGGCCATGAACACAATCGTACCAGATAATTTGCTTCGGCGGACCCGCAGTATTGTACAGGATTTCCACGGATGATCGTGGTATTAAATCATCATTCAGAGCATTTTGGAAAAGCAAAGGACGGGGAGCAATTTTATGCACATACGCGGAGGGTAAGTACCCGCTTAAAATAATTGGATTTACCCTGCCGGCGTTCCGCGAATCCTTCCTTGGCGAATACCTCGAAGACTTTATCAGCAAATTTCATGTCCTGGCCGATTAGAATGAAACAGATACGTTTTTTATTCGATTTATTTCTTAGTCTTCGCCTCGGGGAACAGTTCCGGCCAGAAATAGATTGCTGGTTTTTGGTCACAAGCTGGTTCATTCCGTGCAGCATTAGCCACCCACACCTGGAGTACTTGCGGCTCAAAGATAACATTGTGAAGATTCGATTGCATAGCTACAGGTCTTTTTATAATCTCAAAGAGTTTTTTGGCATCAATCTGTCCATAGTGCTCACGAATGCGCTGGACAAGGTGTTTATACCGGTTTCCTCCCGACATTAACACTGCGTTATCAATTGACTCAGGCAGTATCTTTACAGCTTCTCCGGACTGAATAACCTGAAAAGTATCAGGTCTGGCGATAATTCCAACTGCGTCTGGAATATTTCCGTCGCTGATTACATAGTAATACTCACAGGTTCTGGCACGGTCACGCATATAGGAAATAGCTTCTTCAAGTGTGGTCGCATGTTCAAGAGCTCCCCGAAGCAGCAGACTCATAGGTGTTCCATCCCAGAGTCCTTCACCACGTCCGCCCATCTCACCAATGGCAATCTTCTTTTCATTCATTCCAGTGACTGAACCGATAAAACCCGCGTAACTCGCATTAACAAAACGCAGAGCTCCTTCGCGGTTAACTGCCATGACCACAGCCTCATCCTGCAGTCCTACTTCAGTCATATAATCCAATACTCGCGCGTGCAGGAGTTTACTGTCTTTAGTTGCCCGGCCAAATACAGCTACGCCGCTACAATGAAAGAATTCAGGGAATATATTAGCCACTCGTATTATTTCCAAAGGTACGCCTGATCCGTCCGAAAGACCGCGCATTTCTTCAAAATATTCAGGAGCAATGAATGGTCGCTGTCGTTTGACTAGTTTTCTGGCCTCGTCAAGAAACCATTGTGCTTTCTCCATGGAATAGTAAAGACCCACGCCGTAAACTATACGCTCTGAGAGCCGCTTAACAGAAGATGAGAGCAATCTGCCGTGCTGATAACCGATATCGTACGCTGTGCCCTCAAGATACAATAATCTTTGTCCATTCTTCACAACCAGCCAGCCTTTTCCTTCATACTGGAAATCATCCGGCTCAGGTTTGATTTCCTGAAAGTTTAAACATAGAATTCGTATTCCTGCAGCCAGAGACTTATCAATTTCGTTGACTGGCACTTTGACTGTCAGAACAGAAGATGCTTGAAAAACGGTTGATGAATCTCCAGTGTCTGATTGACGCTGCAGGACTATACGCCATGCATACTTAGAGGCTGGTTCCTTCACATAGAGTTCATCCAGCCATTGATCCATGGCAACAGTAGCATTTCCACCTCGAAGGGCAATACGCCAATAAAGACCGTCCTTTTTGTATGTTAGTCCTGTAATCACAGGATGAGCCACTACTGAAAGGGCCACACGTTGCCACCATCTTAGCCGTGACATCCATTCTGCCACTTCAGCTAAGGCCTGGCGGGATTCTGGAAAGGTAGTTGGCTGGGCTATAAAATGGACACCTCTCTCTGGTCGTGAGAGCTGCGTGGTATCGCCTGCACCAATTTCAAATCTTTTATTTTCAAACTCGATCCGGAGGTGGAACCAGTCAATGCCCCGCAGAACCTCCATGTGTCCAAATAATTTCTTCTGTTTTGAGCCTGGCTCTTCCCGGAATACGGCTACGTTGACTTTGTCTTCTTCAAACGGCCACTGGCTATCCTGCAGTGAAATAGCTAACCGATTGTAGTTTGACCATAATAGCCAGCTCGCAATTGCCCAATTGAAGACAGCCAGAAGGACGAGAACAAGAATTATTTGAACAAGATTTCGGAATCGGAGATACCTGCTATGTCGACTTATCTTTAGAAACATTTTACCTCTAAACAGGTTTTAATTTAATGCAAGAAGTGACGCATTCCGGCAAATACCATGGCTATAGCGAGCTCGTCAGACTTGGATATTGAGGCATCGTCCCGTTTTGATCCACCCGGCTGAATGATGTAGCGAATACCAAAACCAGCCGCTTCTTCAACAGTATCAGAAAATGGAAAGAAAGCGTCAGAAGCAAGAACCAGTTCTGACATCGCTTTTTTTACATAATCGTCTAATGAGCCTTCCGGTTTCAGAATGTCATATTCAATTTGTAGATTCTCCATTGCTTTTGTAATTGCCAGCTTGCGCAGGGAATCAACTCTATTTGGCTGACCGGCACCCATACCCAACACCTGAAAACATCCCGGTGAATATTCCCTGCAAAGAACAATTGCATTGGACTTAGTATGCTTGCACGCTTTATACGCAAATTTGGCTAATTCTTTTTTATTATCGGGAAACGGTGCTTTTGTAACGACATCAAATATATCAAAGATCTTTAAATCCCTGTCCTGCTCAAGTATGCCGCCCACAATCTTTCGATATGTAAATTTTTCACTTTCCCCGCTGTCAAGAGGCACTACCTCAAGAATGCGCAATACCTTGCCTTCAGACTTTAAAAGTTCCAAAGCGTCTCTGTCATATCCCGGAGCTATTATAACTTCCACATGCTTGGTTTTAACATCCTCAGGTACATACTTGTCTCCATCTTTTGCATATGTCAGGTGCTTTGTATTCTTTCCTTTTAGAAACTCTGCGGTCTCTAAATCAAGTTTTCTCGTGACAGCAACAATTGATCCAAAAGCGGATATCGGATCTCCCATCCACGCTTTTTCAACAGCCTCTTTCAGGGTCTTGCCTGTCGCATATCCACATGGGTTTGTATGCTTTACCACAACTGCTCCAATCTGTTCTTTGATATCTTTTACTGCTTCAAAAGCACCGTTTGCGTCTATGTAATTATTATACGACATCTCTTTGCCATGCAAAATTTTTGCCGTTGCAAGGTTTGATTCCGTACAATCTTTGTCCATATAAAAGGTAGCTGACTGATGCGAGTTTTCGCCATATCTTAAAGATACTCCTTGAGTGAATTTCAGTCTTAATATTTTTTCTTTAGATAAGTTTTCGCTGAGATATTTGTCTATTGCGCTGTCATAATCCGCAGTGTGCCTAAACACTTTAACGGCGAGTTTTTGTTTTGTTTCAAGAGATATTTCTCCCGAGTTTTTAAGCTCATCAACAATGAGTTTGTAATCGTTCGGGTCGATCACAACGGCAACATCCTTGTAGTTTTTTGCTGCGCTGCGAAGCATTGTCGGACCTCCGATGTCAATATTTTCTATCGCTTCTTCAAGGCTGACATTTTCTTTGGCTATGGTCTTTTGAAACGGATATAGATTCACTACGACCATATCAATCAGCGGAACAGAATATTCTTCAACTTGTCTCATATGCTCCTTGTTGCTCCTGACCGCGAGAAGCCCGCCATGAATTTTAGGATGAAGAGTCTTCACTCTTCCGTCAAGCATCTCCGGGGAACCGGTAAATTCAGACACGCCTTTTACAGACACCCCCGCTTC
>DAOVHI010000086.1 GCA_030671985.1 bacterium | reverse complement strand
TATATACATTAACAAGTTCTTACAACACATACTTTCAAATATTACCTCGCTGGCTATTGTCAGCTTAATTACTATAGGCTTTGTGGTTGTTAATAAAATTATTCTTGCTTTTTCTCTACCTCCGTATTTAATTCCAACGGCCGCAGTGGCGATCATGCTAACCATATTACTTAATGGCAGGATAGCTTTTATAATAAATCTGGCGCTATGTATCTTTATTGGTATCGCTACGGATTATAAGTTTGATTATTTCTTTGTTGCAACGGTTGGTGGAATAACCGCTATATTCTGCAGTTCTCAGGCTAAGCGGCGAATTGACATAATAAAAATCGGTTTTATAGTTAGCTTAGTAAATATGGCGACGATAATAAGCATAGATCTACACAAGGGAATAATTTTAAGCATGATGTTCGAACATATAAAATGGGGCTTTGCTAATGGCATTGTCTCATCGTTCATTGCCGCAGGACTTCTGCCCATACTAGAGTATTCATTTAATATCCCAACTGACGCAAAACTGATGGAATTGCTTGACCTTAATCAGCCTGTTCTTAAACAGCTTTCCAAGGAGGCGCCCGGCACATACCAAAGCTGTATTGCTGTAGGTACACTTGCAGAAGCTGCCAGTGACAGCATAAAAGCAAATTCTTTACTTACTAAAGTAGCGTCTTACTATCACGATATAGGGAAAACAAAAAAGGCTTCATATTTTATTGAGAACCAAATTCAAAACAAAAACATACATAATAAAATAACTCCCGTTATGAGCAATCTCGTATTAATCTCTCATGTGAAAGATGGTGTTAAATCTGCAAAAGAGGCGAAACTGCCCAAACTTATAATTGATATTATTGAGCAGCATCATGGAACAACTTTAACTTCTTTTTTCTTTCAGCGCGCATTAGAAAAAGACAATCATAACTCTGTAAAAGAAGAAAATTTTCGCTATCCGGGTCCAAAACCGCAAACAAAAGAAGCTGCTATTGTAATGCTTGCGGATTCTGTAGAAGCAGCCTCCAGAACATTAAACGATCCGACTTCGGCCAGAATTAAGACTATGGTTGAAAAAATTATAAACAGTAAATTTAGTGACCATCAACTTGATGAAAGCAATTTGACATTGAAAGACTTGAGCAAGATTGCTAAAAGTTTTACACATAGCTTAATAAGCATGTTTCATTCAAGAATTGAATATCCGGACGCAAACACAAATGGAAGCAATGGAAGTAGAGATAATAAATCTTCAAAAAAAGATAAAAATAAATAACAGTCTAATTAGGAAAGCTATTTTACACACTTTAAAAAGCGAAAAGTGTCCACAGGATACTCACGTTAGTATTGCCGTTGTAGCGGATCCTGAGATAAAACAGTTGAATTCAACATACAGAGGAAAAAGCTCTGTTACGGATATTCTGGCATTTCCAATGGAAGAAAAGAAATTTCCATCCATATGCAAAGGCATATTAGGAGAGATCGTAATATCTGCAGAATCGGCTGGAATACAGGCGAAAAACATGAATGTTTCCTTTGATGAGGAGATGATACGTCTGTCAGTACATGGGACACTACACTTACTTTCTTATACAGATACATCAACATGTGAAGCAAAAAGAATGACAACCCGTCAGGAACAACTTGTAAGAGAACTGGTATGAAGCAGAAAAGAAGCTTGTTAGACAGCTTTAACAGCGCTATTGATGGATTCGTATACACCCTGAAAACACAAAAAAACATGCGAATTCATTTTTTTATAGCAGCAGCTGTTTTTATAATTAGTCTGTTTCTTAATCTCACAAGAGTCGAATTAATCATCCTGAGCGCTACAATAACATTGGTTTTAGTTGCAGAGATGCTTAATACTGCTGTCGAATTACTCATAGATATGGTCACAAAAGAATATCATCCGATAGCACGTGTCGTTAAAAACATTGTTGCCGGAGTGGTTTTTATATGTTCGGTAAATGCTGTTCTTGTGGGATATCTTCTTCTTGTTTATTCTCTGCAATCGCCTGCAAAATCAGTTATAGACAACGCAAAAGATTCAACGTATCACATTGCGTTTATTGTTTTAATTGGAGTTCTGATGGCTACGCTTATTGCGAAAATATTTATCAAGAAAGGTACAGTTCTGCATGGCGGGATGCCAAGCGGACATAGTGCCTTAGCGTTTGCAATAGCCACAATCACAACTCTTCTAACATTCCAAAATAAACCAATTATTGCTGTTTTCGTATTTTTGCTGGCTTCTATGATAGCGCGCAGTAGGGTAAAAAGACGTATCCATACATGGTGGGAGGTAATTGTCGGAGCTATATTTGGCACAACGGCGACTTTGTTGATATTTAAAATACTATCAGTTAAAATATAAAAAGGAGACGATACTAATTGGACATACAATCTATATTGCAGGGTATATTCCTTGTCTTTCTGCTTTTTCTATCGGCATTTTTTTCCGGTACGGAGATAGCATTTATGGAATTAAACAAGTTTCGCATAAAGAACCTTGTAGATGAAAATCCAAAAACAAGGAAGCTGTTATTCTGGCTGGAAAATCCTCATAAAGTTTTAACTGTTATCGCTATTTGCAATAATTTCGTCAATATAGCCGCTTCGGCAATAGCGACTTCTATAGCAATTACTATTGCAACAAAACATGGTATGACTAATAGCGAAGGCGTCGGTATATCAGTTGGGGTAATGACGTTTCTAATACTGGTTTTTGGAGAAATTACGCCAAAAAACTTCGCTAAAAACAATTATGAAGCTCTTGCGCTATTTGCTATAACACCCGTGAGAATTCTAACAAAGATACTTACACCTGTTGTAAAAATATTGCTGTTCATAACAAAAATTATTATAAGAATGTTTGGAGGACGAACCGAGAAAGAACCTAGTATCTTAACCGGCGAGGAACTTAAAGGCCTTATAAACGTTGGTGAAAAAGAAGGTGCCATTGAAGAAGAAGAAAAGGAAATGATCAACAGCATCTTTGAATTTAGTGATACGATAGTAAGAGAAGTAATGGTTCCAAGAACCGATATGGAAGCCATAGATGTCAACGAGAATATTTCCGAAGTAATAAAGACTATAGTAGAAACGCATCATTCCAGAATACCAATCTATGAAGAAAACATTGATAATATAATAGGAATTTTGTACGTTAAGGATTTGATTACATGTTGGGAAAATTATAAACAGGGAGAGAATATTGCATTAAAAGATCTAATGCGTACTCCGTATTTTGCGCCTGAAACAAAAAAAGTAAAGGATTTATTTGCGTTATTTAAAAAGAAAAAGAATCATATGGCAATTGTTGTGGATGAATATGGCGGTACGGCAGGACTTGTTACTATTGAGGATGTGATAGAGGAAATACTTGGAGAGATAGAGGACGAGTATGATCAAGAAGCTGATCAATTTCAATCTCTTGGCAACGGAGTTACTCTAATAGACGGCAGAACAAATATAGATACGGTTAATGAAGAACTTGATATACAAATTCCTCAAGGTGATGACTATGATTCTATAGCCGGATTCATTGTGAATATATTAGGAAGAGTTCCTAAAATGGGTGAAACAGTAAACTATAAAGGACTCAAGATAGTAATTGCTGAAGCAGATCCAAGACACATAAGTAAAATAAAGATCGCCAAACTAACTCACCCTGACCCTATCCTGATAGAGAGGGAAAAGAAAATAAAGGGTAAAGATGAATAAACTAATTTCCAAACTGAGAGCAAATTTTATAGCAGGTATTTTAGTTATACTGCCACTTCTTATAACCTATGAAATTGTTAAATTCATAATTATAAAAGCAAAAGTACTGTATTTTGCAAATATCGTTACGCCTGAATGGATAGGAGCAGGAACTGCCTATTTTAGACATACTGTAACAGCAATAGTGGCGTTGGTGATATTGGCGGCAATCTTTGTAATACTAACTATTATCGGGATGTTTGCGAGGAACGTTATCGGAAAACGCTTAATTCTTTTTGGAGAGAGCATCTTGGCAAGAATTCCAATGGTAAATAAGCTATATACAGCAGTTCAACAAATCAGTCATGCTTTTGTAGGTAAGGTGATTTTTACTCGTGTTGTTCTGCTGCAATATCCTCGTAAGGGGCTTTATTCTATAGGATTTGTAACTTCCAATACAAAGGGCGAAATAAGTTCTGAAGTTTTCAAAGACTCAATTAATGTGTTCCTACCAACAACGCCAAATCCAACTTCAGGATTCTTGTTGTTTGTGCCTAAGAAGGATACAATTTCGCTGTCTATGAGTGTTGAGGATGCCATGAAGTTAGTGATTTCGGGAGGCGCTGTTACGCCGAATTATAAAAATGCAGATTAAATTATTGAGCGCATTCTTAATTATATTAACATTTTTGAGACCTGCTGTTTCAGAAGAAAGATTACAAGAGTTCTCACTTACTAAAACTGATGAAGTTAAGAAAATGTGGAGTTTAGAAGCAGAAAGCGCTGATCTATCAGGGAATCCGATAATAAAATTATATGATGTTGAATTATCTATTTTTGAAGAACAAAAGGTAACAACTTGTTTAACGGGAGAACAAGGTCATATTAACAAAAAAACTGAGGACATTCATCTTGAAAAAAACATTATTGGGAAAAAGGCAGACGGTACTGAAATAAAAACGGCATATATTGACTGGATAGCAAAAACAGAGACTTTTGATACCAATGCAAGTGTGCTAATAACACGTAAAAATATAAGACTTACTGGGCACGGTTTAAAGGCAGATATAGAATTTAAAACTATGTATATCAAGAAATCTCCTGTAATGGAAATAAGAAGGGAAGAGGCAAAGTGACAAAAGTTTGACATAAGCGAATAAATTATGATACTTTTTCATTGATATAATCGAATAGTAATTCAAGGAGATGAACATATGAAAAAACTTTCAATATTCTTACTCGTATTTTCAATGATTCTAAGCAGCGTAACTCCAGCCCATAGTTGGCCATGGTCAAGAAGTCGTCGTTTGCCCAAAACAGCAACAATACAAGGGCAAGTGGTAGATTTTATAACAAATCAAGCCGTATCCGGCGCAGCAGTCCGAGCAGGTCGTTATAGAGCCAGTACAAATGCAAGCGGGAAGTATGTAATAAAGAATATCATGGTATGGTTCTGGGGAAGAGTATATAGGGTAAAAGCGTCTGTAAAAGGATATTACACAAGTTCCAGATGGATATATGTTCGAAGAGGCAGAACGTACACATTAAATTTTAGATTAAGACCAAGAAAGCCATTAATATTAGTAAAGATAACTTCTCTGAAAGATAATTCATACATAAGAGGGACAAGTTTAGACGTATCAGTATCATGGCAGGGCAGAGTAGGAATAATAGATTTATATTTAGACAATGATTTAGCTGCCAGTTACAGGACATGGCGCAGGTGGCACAGATCAGGAAATCATGCATTCAAAATAGACCTTTCGGCTCAACAAGATGGAGAGCACAAACTCAAAGCAATTGCATACAGATCACACAGAAGACGAGGCTATAAAGCAGAGTCTAAAGAAATAACATTTATCTTAGATAACACGCTCCCTGTAATTTCGGGCATGTCTCCGGCAAACGACGCATTAATTAACAACAACCAGCCTGAGATCTCAGCAGTATTATCAGATGTTACAAGTGGCATAGATAAAGATACTATAATATTAAAATTTGATGACGCAGAAGTAATTCCAGCTTATGATGAAGCAACAGGAAAGTTAAGTTACACCTCAATTATAGTGCTTGAAGACGGAACACATACAATTTCTATTGCGGCGCAAGACAAGGCAGGGAATGAAGCAAGTGCAGCATCAACATTTAGAGTGGAAACAGACACAACACCGCCGGACATAACTGATTTATCTCCAAAGGATGCTTCTATAATTTACTACACAACTCCAACAATCTCAGCAAAATACTCAGATGATAAATCGGGAATAGATAAAACCACAGTAAAGATATTGGTAAACGCAGTAGATGTAACAGCAAGCAGTACAATTACAGATGAAGGCGTTTCATACGCTCCAGAGGCAGAGCTTACAGAAGGTGGAATAACAGTAAGCGTAGAGGTAAAAGATAATGCAGGGAATTTAGCAACAGAGGAATTCAGTTTTGAGATAAAGATACTGACAGTAGAAGATCTTTTGCAGG
>DAOVHI010000053.1 GCA_030671985.1 bacterium | reverse complement strand
GAGCAGGATTTCCTACCGGTTTAAAGTGGGAGTTTACTGCGGCATCCACTGGAAAACAAAAGTATGTGGTATGTAACGCTGATGAGGGTGACCCGGGCGCTTTTATGGATAGAAGTATTCTGGAAGGAGATCCCCACAGTATCATGGAAGCCATGATGATATGCGGTTATGCTATTGGCGCGGATCAGGGATATGTGTATGTTCGCGCGGAATATCCACTGGCAGTGGAAAGATTGTCGCTTGCCATTAAACAGGCAAAGAAGAACGAGCTTCTCGGAGAAAACACTCTTGGAACAGGTTTTAGTTTTGATATAGAGATCAGGATGGGTGCCGGTGCTTTTGTGTGCGGAGAAGAAACTGCTCTTATGCGATCTATAGAAGGGATGAGAGGAGAACCGCGTCCAAAACCGCCATTTCCGGCTCAGAAGGGACTGTTTGAGCGTCCAACAGTGCTAAATAACGTGGAAACCTTTGCCAACATACCTCATATAATTTTACATGGAGCTGACGATTTCGCCTCTGTCGGGACCGAAAAAAGCAGAGGAACAAAAGTGTTTGCTCTGGCAGGAGATATAAATAATACAGGTCTTATTGAAATTCCAATTGGAATGCCGTTGGGAACAATTATCTACGATATCGGAGGAGGTATTCCTAATAATAAAAAATTGAAAGCAGTTCAGATTGGCGGCCCCTCCGGAGGATGTATACCCGTAGATCATCTGAATGTTAAGGTTGATTACGAATCATTGCAGGAACTCGGTGCTATTATGGGTTCAGGCGGATTGATTGTAATGGATGAAGATACCTGTATGGTTGATCTGGCGCGTTATTTTATGGAGTTCATTCAGGAAGAATCGTGCGGGAAGTGTACTCCGTGCCGTCAAGGAACACGAATTATGCTGGATATTCTTACAAGGATATGTGACGGAAAAGGTAGAATGGAGGACATTGATATCCTTGAAGAATTATCATCGCAAATAAAACAAACTTCGCTTTGCGGATTAGGACAGACTGCGCCAAATCCGGTTATTGCAACTTTAAGATATTTTAGGGAAGAATATATTGAGCATATTCAAGACAAAAAATGCCGCGCAGGAGTATGTTCAAAATTAGTATATACTCCATGTTCCAATATCTGTCCCGCTTCTGTAAATGTATCAGCCTATCTAGCTTATACAAAAGAGGGTAACTTAAAACAAGCCTTAAAAGTTCATTTGAAAACTAATCCGTTTCCTGCAGTCTGCGGGCGTGTGTGTCCTCACCAGTGTGAATCCAAATGCAGAAGGAACGATATTGATTCAGCGGTAAACATTCGTTCTGTAAAGCGTTTTATGGCGGATTCAATAGAAGATTATATGGAATGTTTTTCTAAAAAGCAGAGTCCTAACGGGATAAAAATAGCAGTGGTCGGTTCCGGTCCATCAGGTCTATCCAATGCCTACTTTTTAACTATGCTAGGTTATGATGTCACTGTTTTTGAGTCTGAGTCCAAAGCAGGAGGAATGCTTACGTACGCCATTCCTTCTTACAGACTGCCTAATGATATTGTTGATAAAGAGATTCAGGCATTATGTCAGTATGGTTTAAAAATAAAAATCAATACGAATGTCGGCAAGGATATCAGCATCGACGAACTTAGGAAACAAGGCTTCAAGGCCTTTTATCTTGCTACCGGGGCAGGGGAGTCTATTATGCCTCACATTGAAGGAATAGATAATGAGAAAGTTATGGCGGGATTGGATTTCTTATATAAGGTAAATAACGAGGAAGAGGCAAAGGTAGGAAAGGAAGTAGTCGTTATTGGAGGAGGAAATACAGCAATTGATGCGGCAAGGACAGCAAAACGGCTTGGCGCAGAAGTTACCATTGTATATCGCAGGACAAGAGAAGAAATGCCTGCTGAAATAGAAGAAATCAATGAGGCGGAAAATGAAGGAATAAAAATACAGCTTCTTCAAAATATCAAATCGATCAGGTCAATTAATAATAAGCTGGAAGTCGAGTTTATAAAGATGAGACTTAGCGAATTTGATAAATCCGGCAGACGAAGACCTGTTGAGATAGAAGCATCTTGTTTTACCAAAAAGATTGATCTGTTAATTTTGGCTATCGGGCAGAAACCATCTCTAGGAGTTTTATTTGATAAAGAGCTAGCGAAAGACATGTTTGCCGGAGGCGATGTAGTGACTGGTCCTTCTACCGTAGTAGAGGCAATTGGAGAGGCGCAGAGAGCCGCAGAGGATATCGACAAATACTTAACAGGCGGCAGAGATGAATATCCTTGGAACGTTATGGATCCAATCAAAGTTGATTTTGATCCGGAAGAAGAACCTGTTAGTCATAGCAGGGCGAAGAATATTTTAATTCCGTTGAAAGAAAGGAGATCTTTTGCTGAAGTTGAAAAAACATGGAGCAAAAAGACTTCTTGTAAAGAGGCAGAGAGATGTCTGCGTTGTGATTATAAGGAAGAAGAGGAGGTATTATGACAGTAAAAGAAATCGTTAAAGAACATGGGAATAAAAGAGAGAATTTGTTGCAGATTCTACATGATATTCAAAATCAAAATCCAGACAACTATATTTGTGAAAAGGCTATCTGCGAATTAAGTAAAGAGATGAACATCCCTGTGTCTGGAATTAAGGGAACAGCCTCTTTCTATACCATGTTTAGCTTTACTCCTCGCGGTAAATATATAATCAGGGTTTGTGAAAGTCCTCCGTGTCATATTTTAGGCGCGCAAACTATTTTCGAAGCAATAGAATTAAAATTAGGGATTGAGGTTGGAGAAACAACTGACGATGGTCTTTTTACGTTAGAGGGAACAAGTTGTCTTGGAGTTTGCGGAGTTGCTCCTGCTATGATGATCAATGAAGAAGTGTATGGAAATCTGGATAAGGAGAAAATTTCTAAGATATTGAGCTTGATTCAAAATAAAGAAAGGAAGTAATTATGTTAAAAAAGAGTATTGCTCAAATTTTGGTGGGAATTGATAGTAATAGTGTTCTTTCAGGAGCCAGAAAGATAAAAACTCGGATAATTACCGAAATAAACAAACAGGGTATTTCTGATCAGGTTCAGGTAATTGAAACAGGAAGTATCGGTCCCATCAATGAGGGTGTGGTTATAGGTATTTATCCGTCAGGAGAAATATATGCGAACATGACGGAAGATGTAATAGAAGAGTTTATTAGAGAAAGATTCATTAAAGGCAGACCTTATAAAAAATTGCTTTTATCGAAAAAACTTTCTACAGGAGTTGATACGACTACTTACGATTCCAGAAAAACACAGCATTATGGTCGGATTGTTCTTGAAAATTGTGGAAAGATTAATCCTGAAGATATCGAAGAATACATTGGAGCAGACGGATATGAAGCGTTAGGTACAGCTCTGGAGGAAAAAACGCCAGAAGGTATTATTAAGACCGTAAAAGATTCCGGACTTGTAGGAAGAGGAGGCGCAGGATTCCCGACAGGTTTGAAATGGTCATTTGCCAAAGCGGCAAAAGAAAGTCCAAAATATATTATCTGCAACGCTGATGAAGGGGAGCCCGGCACATTTAAGGATCGGTTAATTATGGAAGGAGATCCTCATAAGGTTCTGGAAGGCATGGCAATCTGCGGGTACGCAATAGGCGCTAATACAGCCTATATCTACATTCGTGGAGAATATCAGCTTTCTATTCAAAGATTAACAAAGGCCATAAAAGACGCGGAAAAATTAGGACTTTTAGGTAAAAATATTTTCGGTACGGACTTTAATTTTAATGTAAAGATTAAGATTGGAGCAGGTTCTTATGTTTGCGGAGAAGAAACCGCTCTTCTTAATTCAATGGAAGGATTAAGAGGCGAGCCGAGACTCAAGCCGCCATTTCCTGCAGAATCAGGATTTCTATCCAAACCGACAAACGTAAATAATGTAGAAACTTTTGCTAATATTGCTCCTATTATATTAAACGGTTCCGAATGGTTTAAAAAGGTTGGAACGGAAAGTACTCCGGGAACCAAAGTCTATACCATATTGGGACACATAAAACGTCCGGGATTAATTGAAGTTCCTATGGGAATTACTCTTAGAGAAATTATCTATGATTATGCAGGAGGCATGTCTTCCGGAAAATTCAAAATGGCTCAGATAGGAGGAACTGCTGGCGATATTTTTTCTTCAAAACTTCTGGATGTGCCGCTTGAATATCAAGAACTCCAGAAACTGGGACATAATCTAGGTTCCGGCGCGATACTGATTATGAATGAGACAGTTTCAATTGCGAATTTTCTGACTTGCTGTATGAAATTCTTTGTTCATGAATCATGCGGGAAATGTTCGGTGTGTAGAATTGGTACAAGACAGATGTATGAAGCTTTTAAACGATTAGAAAAGAAGGAAGCCTATTTTGATGAGCTTGAAACTATAAAAGAGCTGGCTGGTGAGCTTAAACTTACAGCTTTTTGTCCTTTGGGGCAATCTGTTGCCTCACCTGTTCTTTCTGCTTTGAAATATTTTGGGAAAGAACTTGTTCAGGGAGTTAATCCTGATAAAAAACATGAACCTGTAACCAGAGAAAACATGAACAGGGGGTTTAAACCGCTTGTTTATGGAAACAAATAAAGGAGACAAAAAGAAATGAGTGTAAATATTATAATAAACAATATGGAAGTAAACGTTCCAAGAGACACAACGATTCTGGATGCTGCTAAAAAGATTGGAATAAAGATACCCACTTTATGTTATCTAGCGGATCTTCAAAATCCCGGATCATGCAGGATGTGTATCGTAGAAGTAGAAGGAGCTAAAGCGCTTCAACCATCATGCGTAACAAAGGTTTCTGAAGGTATGAACATTCGCACTAATACCAAAAAAGTGCGTGATGCCAGAAAAATAATATTGGAGCTGCTTTTAAGCGACCATCCATGGGAATGCAATACTTGTGATCGCAATCAGAGCTGTGAACTTCAGAAATTGGCGGATGAATATGGTATTAATGAAGTCAGATTTCAATCCGTAAGAGAGAGAATGCCTTTGGATGAAAGCACTCCCGGCATTATCAGAGATCCAAATAAATGTATTCTTTGCAGAAGATGCGTCAGTGTATGCCAAGATGTTCAGGGAGTAGATACATTAGCTCCAAGAGCGCGTGGATTTGATACGATTATCGCTCCAGGGCAAGGAGACATGCTTAGCGAAGCCGTTTGTGTTCAATGCGGACAATGCGCCGCTGTTTGTCCTGTTGGAGCAATAAGTGAAAAGGATGATATTGACAAAGTATGGGAAGCTATTGATGATCCAAACAAGTTTGTGGTTGTTCAGACCGCTCCAGCAATCCGGGCTGCTTTGGGAGAATGTTTTGACCTAAAGCCGGGAGCCTTAATTAAAGGTAAAATGACCACTGCTCTCAGAAGGCTTGGGTTTGATAAGGTATTTGATACTAACTTTACTGCTGATCTAACTATTATTGAAGAAGGCACAGAGCTTCTTACAAGGTTGAAGAAAGCGCTTGTTGATAAAGATAAAAATGTGGCTTTGCCCATGTTTACTTCATGTTCCCCAGGATGGGTAAATTATATGGAATCTTTTTACCCTGAACTAATTCCAAATGTATCCACCTGTAAATCTCCTCAGCAGATGTTCGGAGCTGTTGCAAAAACATATTATGCGAGTAAAGTTGACAAGAAAAAAGAGGATATAATTGTAGTATCTATAATGCCGTGCACTGCTAAGAAATTTGAGTGTAATCGGGATGAAATGAATGACAGCGGAGTTAAGGATGTAGATTATGTGCTGACAACAAGAGAATTAGGCAAGTTTATTAAGCAGGCTGGCATAGATTTCATTAATCTTCCTGATGAGGAAATGGATGCGCCTCTGGGTACATCAACGGGTGCTGCGGATATATTTGCAAATACCGGCGGGGTTATGGAAGCTGCTCTCAGAACAGCGTATGAAATTGTTACAGGGAAAGAGCTGCCGTTTAAAGGATTGCATATTGCGCCTATCGAGGGATTGAAAGGAGTAAAGGAAGCGTCTCTCAAGATAGAAGGCACAACAAAAGAGTGGAGATTTCTTGAAGGGGTTACATTAGATGTTGCCGTTGCTCATGGTCTTGGAAATGCAAAGAAACTAATAGAATCAATAAAAAGCGGCGAAAAATCCTATCACTTTATAGAAATTATGGCATGTCCCGGAGGCTGTATTGGCGGAGGAGGACAGCCGCGAATGACAACCGATGCGATAAGGCAGGCAAGAATAAACGCAATATATAAAGAAGATGAAGGAAGAAAGTTTAGGAAATCTCATGATAATCCTGCAATAAAAGAGATCTACGAAGAATTTCTTATAAAGCCACTCGGAGAAAAATCTCATCACCTTCTGCATACAACTTATACAAATAAAAAAGAACCATCTCCAAAAAAATAACTAGTTGTCACTGCGAACTAAGTAGTCTGTAAGGGCGAATCCCACATTCGCCCTTTTTCCTTTTATAGTGGATTGAAGCATATGCTTTTTATTGATTTCTATGTAATACAAAAATGGCAATGGTCCTTTCTGCAATAATATTCTCTTATTAAATCAGGCATTATCGTCTCTTTAAGATAAGACATTTCCAACTGTGGTTGACAAATAATTTGACAAGTCAAAAAAATTGTTGCATAATTATATTAAGTTATTGCAATAATGATACAAGGTAATACAGATGACAAAAAGGAGGTGATAGAAAGCTTGAATTGTCACAGCGTTTCTACATATAAAGTAAAAACGCAAAAAAAGTTGAAAAAATCAACTTTTAATAACTGAACTATAACAAAAAAAGGAGAAAAAAGATGTTAACAAAAATTCGTAAAGCACTTATGGGTTGCTGGGCGTTTACGCTCATAGAGCTTTTGGTCGTGATTGCGATCATTGCTCTTTTAGCGTCAATGCTTTTGCCGGTGCTTTCAAGGGCAAGGGAGGCGGCAAGAAGAGTAAAATGCGTGAATAATCTGAAGCAATTAGGACTAGCTTTGCTAATGTATACGGAAGATTATAATGGCTATCGACCGTATGTGGAGGGGACGGCGGATAAAAATGGAGGAGCCTTGATTACTTTGGATGGAGTAAAATGTTGGAACTATTCCTGGGTCACGCATCTACAAATCTGGGAATACGTGCCTGAAGGTCCGCGTGATGTAAACAATCCTACTCACGTTGCTCGGGGATTCTATGAAGGTGCTTACTGCCCTTCTTATAAAGCAGTAGCATCAGACGGGGCACTGATTGACAGAACATCCTATGGTCTCAATAAATATTGTGGGTATATCAAAAGTAGTAAGACAGTCAGGCTTACAAGACCTTATTCAGTATCACATTCAAAGATATACCTTATGGCAGACAGTAATGACTGCCTATTTGAACCCAGCAGTCTCCATAATCAACCCAGTGCAGTTCCTCATAATGGTGGAATCAATATTCTTTTTCTTGATCAACACGTAGAATGGAGAGAGGAAAAATTGATAGGTGAACGATTTCCGGATGAACCACATTCATGGGGACTATTTCCCGTACTATAAAAAGACTCCTGCAAAATAGAGAATTAGGGAAAGATAGAAAAAGAGGTAACGAATAGGAAAGATAAAAATGCAGATTGAAAGCATAAAAAAGGATTTGAATAGATTTTGGGAAGAAATTTGGCGAGTTAAGATATAGTTCGCCTGTTGTAGAAGTTGTTCTTTGAAAATTTGAGGTGTATGTCAAGCAGCTTTGGAATAATTAGCAAAGGTGCGATAGCATCTGATCTTCTGAGGTTGTCTCAAGAGAATAGCGGCAGCATAAGCAACCAAGCTCAAAGAGAGATGAGCGATAGTCATCTGGTTCTAAACTGGATGGAGTTTGTGTAGAGTAGTTTGTTCAGCTTCTCTGTCTTCTAGACGAGCAAAATGTCGCTCAACTTCAGTGCGGAGATTATAACTATCTTTAAACAGTTTTGTGTCATGCGGCGCCTGAGAGCGAGTATCATCTGTTAGGTCTAAATATTTAGTACATCCGTATGCTTTGCCTTGAGAGAATTTAGAATGAGAGATTGGACAACCGTCTGGGTGTTTAAGAGCAACTTTAGCGTCTGTAACATTATTCGAAAGCGTAAGTCCAACAAAGGCGATACCTTCTTTGGAGACAGTGACATGTATGCGGATGATCGAGCTGCATGGGGACTTGATCCAAAATAGAGAATTAGGGAAAGATACGAAAAAGAGATAGCGAATAGAAAGGATAAAAATGCACATTGAAAGCATAAAAAAGAAGGCGCTTATGAGTTGCTGGGCGTTTACGCTCATAGAGCTTTTGGTCGTGATTGCGATCATTGCTCTTTTAGCGTCAATGCTTTTGCCGGTGCTTTCAAGGGCAAGGGAGGCGGCAAGAAGAGTAAAATGCCTGAATAATCTAAAGCAATTAGGACTAGCTTTGCTAATGTATACGGAAGATTATAATGGCTATCGACCGTATATGAGTGGGACGGGTGATGATAAGGATGATGGAGGTTTAGTATTTGTCAATGGTCATACATCTTGGAACTATTCCTGGCTCACGCATCTACAAATTTGGGGGTATGTGCCTGAAGGTCCGCGTAATGCAGTCGCTCCTGATCACGTTGCTCGGGGATGGTATGAAGGTGCTTACTGCCCTTCTTATAAAGCAGTAGCATCAGACGGGGCAGAGGTTGATAGAACAGCCTATGGTCTCAATAAATATTGTGGGTATATCGCCAGTAGTAAGACAGTCAGGCTTACAAGATCTTCTTCACTATCACAGTCAGAGATATACCTTCTGGCAGACAGTAATGACTGCCAATTTGAGCCCTACAGTCTCCATAATCAACCCAGTGCAGTTCCTCATAATGGTGGAGTCAATATTCTTTTTCTTGATCAACACATAGAATGGAAAGGGTCAGATAGCATAAGCGAGGTGTATGCGGATGATCGAGCTGCATGGGGACTTGAT
>DAOVHI010000149.1 GCA_030671985.1 bacterium | reverse complement strand
TTTTCGAAAAAAACAAAGCCATTTTTATTCCCTCCGTTGTTTAATTAATTTATCCGTTTGCGGTGGTATTCACCGGCAAGAGCACAATTATTAGCAAGAAGTTCGTCAATTTTGGCTTTGATAGCACTATTATCAGAAATATTATATTCCGCCAAATTTTTTGTAAAATCAGGTAAATGATAGAGAAAACTACTGATAGCTTCTTGATTGACGCGGCATAGATTTGCGCCGTAGCCTAAGCGATCAAGTAGAACCGCGTTGAGCCCCTGTTCGAATTGCCCCTGCATAGGCATAGCCAGATAAGGCTTGCGTAAATGAAAAGATTCTGTCATGAGGGTAAATCCAGCAGTTGCCATTACCGCCTTGCAGGATGCCAAATCATGCAGAAATCCCTCTTTGCTGGAACGCTTAAAAGTAATGTTACTATCCTTACCGTTCCTGTCACAGCCATATACAAGAAAATGTTCGCGCTTAAATGAGCTTAATTGTTCAATAAATGATTCAAACCCGCTTGTCAAGTAGAGCAAAATGTGCTCTTTACGACATGTCTGCAATGTTAGAACTTCATTGCGCAGAACAGGTGGAAAGAAAAATGTCCGATCATTCATGGACTTGCCATAATAAAATGTCGTTACAAGCGAAACATCGGGTCGCGGCACCATGGCTCTAATGATATTTACGGCAAGCAATTGATCCTTTTTGAGGTAAGGAGGACACGGATATGTCATATAACGGATACGATGTTGATTATCCAGTGATATTAGAGGCAGATCGTAGTGATTTGCCAGATAGGCTGTTGTTGGTTCAAAGTCAGTGATAACGCAATCCGGATTAAATTTTTCAAAAACTTCCTTACGCAATATCTGGAGTTTTTTATGACAATTGAGCAGCCGTTGCACATTATCAGTAAACGTCTTAACCACAGATACTCGATTATCTACGCTGGCAATATGCAGTCCTTCAGTCTCAAAGACATCGAAGTCGTTCTTAAGATTATTATAACCGCGATCGTAGCTGACCACTTTCACAGTGTGTCCGGATTGCTCAAGATGCGGGACTATTTCACATGCCCGCGATGAGTGCCCTGACCCTTCACCTGAAACACCATAAACAATCTTAACCATACTTATTTCCGAACCCAGCATCTTTAGCAGGGTTATTATTCAACCAATATGAATTTTAGCAGGGTTATTGCCGCTTGTCATTATTTTTATTCTGGAGTTTCAGATTAGTTCGCTATTGCACGCGTTGCTTCAATACCTATTGTTTCAATTATCGCTGCAATAAATAAAAATGGAATAATTATCTTTAGACAAATTGAAAGATATCTATTGAAAGTATTTTTAAAAAATACTTTTTTATCCTTTTTAAAAGGCCAGCTTCCTAAATTAATGCCTAGCGCAAACGACAAAAACAATGCTGGGATTTCGAATATTCCGTGTGGAATTAATGCCAGTACAAATTTTGCTGGAGAAATAATTGCAGAATCGTTAAGAGTAGCAAGTAATAACCCTATTATAAATCCATTCGTTAGTGCTGAAATTATCGGGAATATTCCAAAAATAAATCCTAATGTTATAGCTATGACAACAGCAAACAAATTATGAAAAAATATTTTCAATAAAAGATTTATGCCATGTGCGTCTTTAAATTTATCCAATAATTTAGCAAAAACCTCTTTAAAAAGCATAAAAACATCTATGCTGCTAACGGTGCCGAGCGCAAAACCTATAAAAAATAAAAAAGATACTAAAATTAATAGTTTTTTGTATTCTTTTATTACCTCTATTACGTATGAATTGTATTTTTTTAAAAAATCTTGGTATTTCATAATGATTCCATAGTTTCCTACCCTCTTGGATGAAACTTCTGATGAACTTCTCTGAGGCGGGCTCTGTCTATGTGAGTGTAAATCTGTGTGGTGGAAATGTCTACATGGCCAAGCATTTCCTGAACAGACCTCAGATCCGCGCCATGAGAGAGAAGATGTGTGGCAAAACAGTGTCTTAATGTATGAACCGTTATCTCTTTATTCAACCCCATTAATCCGGAGTATTTCTTTATTGTTTTCCATATACCCTGTCTTGTATATCTTCTGCCAAGCCGCGTTATGAAAAGCATATTGCTGTTACCTCTGGAAACATATTTGCTCCTTACTACTTCTATGTATTTTTTTACAGCCCTCTGAGCTTTTCTGCCAACGGGGATAATGCGCTCCTTTGAGCCTTTGCCGATACACTTAAGATATCCCTCATGCAAATCTACGTTATCAATAGGAAGATTAATAAGCTCCGATACTCTCATGCCTGTAGCATAAAGAAGCTCAAGTATTGCTTTGTCTTTTACACCCTGCTCCTTATTATTCGGCAAAGCTAATAATCTCTCTACTTCATCCTGAGAAAGCACTTCCGGTAAATATAAACCTGTTTTCGGAGAATCAAGGTTTAGAGTTGGGTCATCGTTTATTACAGCTTCATTAACAAGAAACTTATAAAACATTCTTATAGAAACCAGATTCCTTGAAATGGAACGTATAGCAAGCTTGCTTTTTCTAAGGTAAATGAGATAGTTTATTACGTCTCTGGAACCTGCGCTCTGCATATTTGCGATAGATTCTCTATCTAAAAAATCAGAGAATTTGGTTAAATCCCTTTTATAAGCCTCTAATGTATTAGCAGAGAGTCCTCTTTCCACTGAAAGATAATCTATAAACTGGTCAAGTAACTGATTCATACAAGAAAAGGATTATTTTCTTTCTCATAGCCAATTGTAGAATTTTGTCCGTGCCCGGAATAT
>DAOVHI010000031.1 GCA_030671985.1 bacterium | reverse complement strand
TTTTCTTAAGCGGTTTGATACATGTATTTGTTTCTGACGAATGGGTAAAAAAATACTTGGGCAAAAAGGGCATTGGGTCAATTTTTTACGCTACGGTTGTTGGAGCGGTTCTGCCGATATGCTGTTGGGGTTCACTGCCGGTAGCTTTAAGTTTTTACAAAAAAGGTTCGAAATTAGGACCGGTTCTGGCATTTTTGGTGGCAACTCCGGCAACTTCAATAAGCGCTCTTTTGGTTACATATAAGCTCTTGGGAATAAGGTTTGCTATATTTATATTTTTTGCAGTTATTTTTATGGGAATTCTAATAGGTATTATTGGAAACCTGCTTTCCTTTGTTCCTCGCAAAAGAGCCGAAGAGGTATGCCCTCATTGCAAAGCAGGTGTTGCTCATACACATGGAAAGAGCGCTTATGAACATGTTAAATCAGTTTTCAAATTCGCCTTTTGGGATATGCCAAGAGAGATCGGGCTTGAGTTGGTTGCGGGAATAGTTTTAGCGGCGATTGTTGCTACAGTGGTGCCTTTGGGATTATGGATCAAGAATACTTTGGGCGGAATCCTTGGATATGTCTTTGCGCTAATATTTGGTCTCGTGATGTATATCTGTTCAACAGCTACCGTTCCGTTAGTAGATGCCTTTGTAAGACAGGGGTTGAGTATCGGAGGCGGCATGGTTCTTTTATTGGCTGGACCTATAACCAGTTACGGCACGATATTGGTGTTGAAGAAAGAGTTTGGTATAAAAATAGTGACTATATATTTGGTTTTTATATCTGCATCGGCTTTAGCGCTGGGATATCTTTTTTCTTTAATATAAAGGAGAGTAGTTGATGGCAAAACAGAAAAACAGTTGCTAACTAATTATAACAGAGGTAGAGTACTATACAGCAAAAAAAAGGAGATTAATTATGGGTAAGTCAGTAAAGGGAACAAAGACCGAAAAAAATCTGTTGGAAGCATTTGCAGGGGAATCGCAGGCAAGAAACAAATATACCTATTTTGCGTCAAAGGCAAAAAAAGAAGGATATGAACAAATAGCTGCGATATTTCTTGAGACTGCTGAAAATGAAAAAGAACATGCAAAGCTACACTTCAAAAAACTGAATGGGATAGGAAGTACTATTGAGAATTTAAAAGCAGCCGTGGAAGGAGAAAATTTTGAGTGGACAAGCATGTATCCCGGAATGGCAAAAGAAGCGCGAGAGGAAGGTTTTGACGAAATAGCAGAGATGTTTGATAGTATTGGAAAAGTAGAAAAAAAGCATGAAGCGCGTTACAAAAAACTGCTAAAGAATATTGAGGATGGTAAAGTCTTTAAAAAAGACGGCAAGGAACAATGGAAATGCAGAAATTGCGGGTATATTCATGAAGGAAGCGGAGCGCCAGAGGAATGTCCTGTATGTAAGCACCCAAAGGCATACTTTGAACTGTTGAATAAGAATTATTAATAAAAAAACAGGAGGGCTAAAAAATGGCAAAACAAAATGCGATCTACAAATGCGATATTTGCGGAAACGTTGTATCCGTTCTGGAAGCGAATGCCGGAGAGCTTGTATGCTGTGGACAGCCAATGAATCTTCTTGAAGAAAAAACCGCTGAGCAGGAAGGCAAGGAGAAACATATTCCGATAGTAGAATTCTTTGAAAAGGGTATTCGTGTAAGAGTTGGCTCTACTCCTCATCCGATGGAAGAGAAGCATTACATAGAACTTATTCAGCTTATAAAAGATGGTGACGTTGTTGCCGGAAAAAGATTGAATTTTGACGACGAACCTGTTGCTGAATTCTGCAATCTGCATACTAAAGGATTAAAGGCAAGAATATTGTGTAACATCCATGGGGTGTGGGTAAGCTAACAAATAAACCGACTGCTTTAGCTGCCGTGTGATCGGCGGATTGACTGGATGGTTTATAAGTTGTATGATTCAATGGAAAAAAATTTGCTTTAGTTGAGGCAGTACGAAAAATCGAGAGAGATTGAAGAGATCAACTTATATGAAGATTTATCAATGAAAGCCTACAGTCAGTGATTATAAGCTTTCAACTTAGGATCTAACAAGAGTATATGAAAAATTCTGCCATCCTTATACCCAAGCATTGATTTCTTTCCATGGAAACGGAATGCTATAATATCAATATCTGGGGTAATCTTAGGCGGCAAAGAAATCTTCAGGCTTGAACGTTCTATCTTTTCAGAGCCCAATTGATGCCTACCGGAATGACGTAGATCTCGCCATGATAATTTGCCTCTTTTGTGCAATGATGAAGCGAAAGCGGCCCGATCTTCTTGCTCGCAAGATTTAACACAATATCCATCAACCATATGCTCAAAAGAAAATATTGGAGGTTGCAAATCAGGATTTTCTAGGGAAACTGCAAGAGGAGTTTTTATCGTTTTACCTTGTATAGATTTAGGAGATCGAAGCTTACGCTTAGTCATTAGTAACTATCAATGTTTTAAAGTGATTTTCCATTGATTCATGACTAATTACAGTAGCCCCCATCTCATAGGCCTCCTTCCAAGGAGGCTCTTGATGAGTAAGGTCCCTAAGTCTCCATGCAGAATATTGCCCATAAATTTTGTAAATTTCATTTAAAAGATCACAAACTATTTCAGGATAAACAGAAAGATCAAGTTTTTTTATGGAGGGGATTCCTGTAGCGCCATAATCTTTATATTTATGGTACAGATTTTTTATAACTGGCCCATGATTCCAAGCCTCAATCTGGTCATTAAATAAAGGACTACTATGCAAAGCTAAATAAAAAGCTTGCGCATAGTAGCATAATTTTTGTAATTTTAAATTAGAAATTAAATCACCAGCTTCTTCATCAGGTAATGATAGATAATAATCTGCGACATTTTGAGCGGATAATTTACTTAAGCAATTACGCATAAATACAGTATACCACAACAATAGGGTCTATTGTCAATACTGTTAAACACAGGCAATAATAAGTGGACACAATACTAATTTTGTAAAACAAAGATAAACGACACCACACCCTTTTCCCAAACTCCCCGATTCTCACCAAATCTACAAATAATCTCCAGCCAAAGCAGGCGGGGTGTCAAAATTTTGTAGCTTCTTAGAGCAATAAATGGTATCATTCCATTAATATATTAAAACTTGTTTCCTGCGGGGAGGGTTTTCTTCCTGAAACCAAGGGGCTGATGATTTTTCCCGGTCTCTTGCAGGATAGAGGTCGGGATTTTTTTTAGGGGAGGATATGATGGATAAAAGACTGGGTTTTGTTGGGATTATAATTGAGGATAGAAAAAAAGCGTCTGCAAAAATCAATAATTTGCTTTCAGAATACGGAGACATTATTGCGGCGCGTGTCGGTGTTCCGTATAAAGAAAGAAATTGCTGTGTTATTACACTTGTAGTAGATGCTACTACGGATGAGCTTGGTTCTTTAACTGGAAAACTGGGTGCGGTTGAAGGCGTATCAGTGAAATCAGCACTTGGAAAAGAGAGGAGTAGATGAAAAAAGCACCTAAATCATTACGGCTTCATATCGGATTATTTGGAAGAACAAATGTCGGTATATCCAGTTTTCTGAATCTGGTTGCCAATCAGGACGTAGCAATAGCCTCGCCTGTCCCGGGCACAACCAGTGATGTGGTTGAAAAAAGCATGGAACTTTTACCGCTTGGTCCTGTTGTTTTTCTTGACACTGCGGGGATAGATGACACATCGTCTATTTCGAGATTAAGAATCAAAAAAACAAAGAATATATTTGACAGAGCAGATATTATTTTACTTCTGACTGAAGCAGATATATGGGGAGAATATGAAGATACTATTTTGCGTGAGGTAGAAAAAAGAAATACGCCTTTCATTATCGTTGTGAATAAGACTGATCTGAAACCGCCTTCTGCAAAGTTTGTGAAAAAACTAAAAGCCAAGACGGAGAGAATTGTTTCTTGCGCCAGTACGGATTTAGATAATAGAGATATGTATGTAAATGACCTAAAAAAGCATCTTATTGAAATCTGTCCGGATGATTTTATAAATCCTCCTACTATCATAGGAGATATTATTACTTCAGGAGGACTGGCAGTATTAATTGTACCTATTGATATGGAGGCTCCAAAGGGAAGAATTATTCTGCCGCAGGTACAGACAATACGAGATGCTTTGGATAATGACTCTGCCGCATTGATTGTTAAGGAGAGTGAATACGCTCATATACTGGACAACCTAAAGAGACCGCCTGATGTTTCAGTATGTGATTCTCAGGTCGTCTCAAAGATGGTGGCGGATACTCCTGATAACGTTAAATGCACAACTTTTTCAATCCTTTTTGCCAGATACAAAGGGGATTTAATAGAGGCAGTGAAGGGTGTATGCGAGATAGATAAACTGGTTTCAGGAGATAAGGTTCTCATTGGGGAGGCATGCAGTCATCATCCGGTGGAGGATGATATTGGAAGAGCAAAGATTCCGCGTTGGCTGAAAGAATATACAGGAAAAAATTTGGATATAGATGTATATTCTGGACATGATTATCCGGAAAATTTGAAGGATTATAAACTAATTATTCATTGCGGAGGATGTATGATCAACAGAAGAGAAATGCTGTTTAGAATTCAGCGGGCTAAGCAGGAAGGCGTTTCTATAACAAATTACGGTGTGTGTATTTCTTTTCTGCATGGAGTATTGGAAAGAGTGCTTTCTCCGTTTCCTGCCGTCTTGAATGCATTTAAAAAAATTAGAGGAGTTGAAAAATGTGCGCAGAAATAGCTGATACAAAATCATGGATAGCAAACAGGATTAAGAGAGACCAGATCTCAAAGTATATGGAAGGAGACAATGACTTTATAAATGATGAAGAGATTATAGGAAAATTAGAGAATAATAAGCGTGTCGATTCAAAAGAGATAAGAGATATTCTTGATAAATCGATGGCTGTTGAAACACTAAGTCCTGATGAAACGGCTGCACTGCTCAATGTAACTGATAAAAACATGCTGGATGAGATGGCAAGTACGGCTTCTAAAATTAAGAAAAAGGTTTATGACAACAGGATTGTGACATTCGCTCCTCTTTATCTTGCAAACTTGTGTGTGAATAGCTGTCTGTATTGTGGGTTCAGAAAGGAAAACAAGGATGAGAAAAGAAGAGTTCTTGCCTTGGATGAAGTGAAGAAAGAGACAGAGGTTTTAGCGGGTAAAATCGGACATAAGCGGCTGATAGTTGTTTATGGAGAACATCCTGTTACCGATATAGATTACATGACTTCCAGTATAAAACAGATATACGATGTTAAAGTAAAAACGAAAAACGGATATGGAAGTATACGCAGAGCTAATGTGAACGCCGCTCCGTTGTCAATAGAGGATTTGAAAAAACTAAAGGAAGTTGGCATAGGAACGTTTCAGGTTTTTCAGGAAACCTATCATCATAAGACATATCAGGAAGTTCATCCTGCAGGCACAATAAAGTCGGATTATAGATGGAGACTGTATTGTATGCACAGGTCAATGGAAGCAGGAATTGACGATGTTGGAATAGGCGCTTTATTTGGTCTGTATGACTGGAAATTTGAGGTTATGGGGCTTCTATACCATGCAAGGGAATTAGAAGAAAAATTTGGCATAGGTCCTCATACTATTTCTTTTCCGCGTCTTGAACCTGCGTCAAATTCTCCGATTACACAGGATCCAAAGTATAAGGTGAGGGATGACGATTTTAAAAAACTGGTAACAGTGATACGTTTGGCAGTGCCGTATACAGGGATGATTATTACTGCAAGGGAGAGCGCTCAAATGCGAAGAGAGACTTTTTCGTTAGGGTGTACACAAACGGATGCATCAACACGTATAGGAATTGGGGCATACAGCGACAGATATACCGAGCAGGAAAAAGAACGCCAGCAGTTCTTATTGGGAGATACCCGCAGTCTTGATGATGTAATAAGAGAATTTGCGGAAATGGGATATATTACTTCATTTTGCACAGCAGGATATCGCTGCGGCAGAACAGGCAAATGCATTATGAATCTTTTGAAAACAGGTAAGGAGGGGCAGTTCTGTAAGTTGAACGCGATTCTTACTTTCAGAGAGTGGCTGGATGATTTTGGCAGTAAAGAAACAAAGATTGCAGGAGAAAAAATTATAAACAAGGAAATTAAAGAAGTTAAAAAGCTCATGCCCGAATTTTATACAAAACTTATGGAGGACTACAAAAGAGTTGAGAATGGAGAAAGAGACATATATTTCTAAACATGACATAATTGAAATATTAAAGAAAGACGATTTCTCTGATATCGTTAAGCAAGCTGACTATATAAGAAGAGAAAATGTCGGTGAAGAAGTTCATCTAAGAGGCATATGCGAATTTTCAAATTTTTGCAGAAAAGATTGTCTCTACTGTGGTCTTCGTAAATCAAACAAAAAGATTCCTCGTTACAGGATGTCTCCTGAAGAAATTCTCCGGACAGCCGTTCTGATAGATAAACACGGTATTAAAACAATCGTTCTCCAGTCAGGTGAAGACATATGGTTTACCAAGAAGATATTAACTAAATTAATAGAAGACATTAAAACGCATACTGATCTGGCTGTAACTCTCAGTATCGGGGAGCGAAGTTTTGATGAATATAAGGTATTCAAAGATGCAGGCGCAGACAGGTATCTGCTAAGATTTGAAACAAGTAATGAAAACCTGTTCAAGAAACTGCATCCTGATGATGATTATCATGAAAGATTGAAATGTCTCCAATGGTTCTCTGATCTTGGATATCAGGTTGGCAGCGGATGTATGATAGGCCTGCCGGGGCAAACAATAAAGGACATAGCGGACGATATTCTGTTCATTAAAAAATGGAACTTTCACATGGTAGGAGCAGGGCCTTATATCTCAAATGACGACACACCTCTTTCTGGTAGTAAAAATGGGAATTTTTCTATTGTGCAAAAATTCATCGCATTGGTTAGAATCCTCTGTCCGAAAGTTCTCCTGCCTGCTACTACGGCCATGGATATATTGCGCTCCGATGCCAGAGAAATAATATTACAATCAGGAGCTAACGTTGTAATGCCGAATATTACACCGCAGAAATACAAGCAAAATTACAGGCTCTATCCTGATAAACCGTGCATAGGCGAAGACCCTATAACATGCAGATACTGTATGGAAAACAGAGTAAAGAAAATCGGCAGAAAAATCGCGCAAGACCACGGACATTCTCTAATATCAATCAGAGAGAAATAGTGAATTTTACAGTTTAATTTTCTTATGTTGTGTATTATAATGCGGACTCAAATTCAAACTAATAATCTTTAATCACTAAAAGGAGAAGCAAGATGTCACTCGTACCGATGAGGCAGGTTTTGGACGAAGCAGAAAAAGGGGATTATGGAGTAGGGGCTTATAACGTTAACAATATGGAGCAGCTGCAGGCAATAATGTGGGCTGCGGATGAAACTAAATCTCCAGTTATAATCCAGGTTTCAAAAACAGCGCTAAAATATACAGACAAAAAGTTGCTAGTTGCAATGGTTAATGTTGCGGCAGACACATACAAGGATATTCCTGTTGTTCTGCATCTTGATCATGGGGCAAGCCTTGAACTGGTTAAAGAGGTTATAGATCTGGGATTTACTTCTGTAATGATTGGCGGATCTTTGGAAGAAGACGGAAAAACGCCAAGAAGCTTTGAAGGTAACGCTGAAATTACACAGAAGGCTGCTGAATATGCGCACCGGTTTGGAGTTACGGTAGAGGGTGAGCTTGGAACTCTTGGTGGAATTGAGGATGAAATAGCAGCAAGTGAAATTATTCTGACAGATCCTGAAGATGCTATAAAATTTATTCGACAGACAAAGGTTGACGCATTAGCTCTTGCTATAGGAACCTCTCACGGAGCTCACAAATTCAAAGCAACACCGGTCTTAGCATTTGATATTATAGAGAAAACACACAGTAATTGTCCTGATACAACTCTTGTTATGCATGGTTCTTCAAGCGTTCCTGCTGAATTAATAGAAGAAATAAATAAATACGGCGGAAATGTACAGAAAGCTATGGGAGTTCCTGTAGATATGATTCAAAAAGCTATCAAACTTGGTGTCAGAAAAATCAATATAGATACCGACGGGCGGCTTGCCTGTACAGGAGCAATAAGAAAATATTTTTCCGAACATCCTGAGGTTTTTGATCAAAGAAAATATCTTGGTGAAGCAAGGGAAGCTATTAAAAAATGGGTGAAGAGCAAGATGATTGATTTTGGAACGGCAGGACATGCTTCTGACTATGAACACAAAACTTTGGGGGATATGAAAAATCTCTACTAAACTTGCGATTAACGGCGGTCTGCCAACGAGAACTAAATCTTTTCCCGGATGGCCTGTTTTCGGAGAAGAGGAAAAGAAAGCTGTTTGTGATGTTATCGACAGCGGTAAATGGTGGTACGGAGAGAAGATCGCGGAATTTGAGAAAAAATTCGCCGATTTTCAGGGAGCAAAATACGCTGTAACGACATGTAACGGAACAATTGGCCTGGAAATTGCGCTTATTGTTTGCGGGATTGGAGCGGGCGACGAGGTTATTGTTCCCGCTTACACATTTGTAGCAACAGCAAGTTCCGTTCTCAAAGCGAACGCTATGCCTATTTTTGCTGATATATCCGAAGATACTTTGTGTAT
This sequence comes from bacterium, assembly GCA_030671985.1. Classification (GTDB taxonomy): domain Bacteria; phylum JAHJDO01; class JAHJDO01; order JAHJDO01; family JAHJDO01; genus JAHJDO01. The sequence goes on along the minus strand of DAOVHI010000031.1, from coordinate 3,751 downwards.
CAGTCCTGAAAGCATAGAGAAACTAATTACAAAAAAAACCAAAGCTATTATGCCTGTCCATATAGCAGGTCAGCCGGCTGATATGGACAGGATTATGGAACTCGCGGCGAAATACAACTTAAAGGTCATAGAAGACGCTGCGCAGGCATGGAGCGCCAAGTGGCGCGATAAGGGAGTTGGCGTTATTGGAGATATTGGAGAGTTTAGCTTTCAAGCCAGCAAGAATTTAAATGCAGGAGAAGGTGGAGTACTTTTAACAGATAACGCTGAACTTGCAGAAGCTGCTCGCTCATACACAAATTGCGGAAGAGGAAAAGGCAAGGGATGGTATGAACACTATATTCTTGCAGGGAATTACCGCATGACAGAGTTTCAGGCAGCTCTCTTGATTGTCCAATTAGATCGATTTGAGGGGCTTGAGGAAAAACGCAGGGAAAATGCAGAATATCTAGACGAAAAGCTTTCGCAAATAGACGGGATCAAAACCTTAAAAACAGATTCAAGAGTAACAAAAAGACCTTATCACATCTACATATTCAAATATCTTGAAGACAAGTTTTGCGGCATTCCAAGAGAGCTCTTTTTAAAGGCTCTTGAAGCAGAAGGAATTCCATGCAGACCAGGTTATCCGTTTCCTTTATATGAGAATCCGTTGTTTCAGAAAAAAGGAAAAGGTCCGGGCTTTTGTCCTTTATCCTGTCCGTATTATGGAAATGAAATAGATTTCTCAGGGGCTTCCTGTCCTGTTACTGAACGAATCTCCAAAAGGGAGGCTGTATGGCTAAGACAGGAGATGCTTCTTGGGACTAAAGAGGATATGGATGATATCGTTGGAGCAATTAAGAAAATCAAAGAAAACGCTGAAGGGCTAAGAGTATAATAAATGGCAAAGACTAATTATCAACATGAAAGACGTATGAAAGATTTGGCAAAAAAGAAAAAGCGGGAAGAAAAAAGACAACGCAAACTAGATAAAAAAAATACACAGTCCGAAGAGAATCAAAGTTAGTTTCCGTCTTATTGAAATAATCAGTCGAATTTTTTTCGGGTCGGATAAATCCGCTTTCTATATTCAAGAAAACAAATTGACAAACAAGAAAAACGATGTATTATATGTACGTAAAATGGTACATTAATTATGAGGAAAATTAAATGACTACTTTAACTGCAACGGATGCTAGAAATGGGTTTTTTGATATGATTAAAGGGGCGACTAAAAAGCATCAAATATATCACATTCATTATAAAAAAGGGGACGTGGTTTTAATGTCAGAAGAGGAATTTGATAGTCTTCAGGAGACTTTAGAACTTCTTTCAATTCATGGTTTCAGAGAAAGCATTTCTAAATCTGTAAAACAAATGAAAGAGGGAGAAACCGTTTCCTTTAATGAAGTTTTTGGAAATGCAAAATAATGCCTTATGAAATTCGATTCACAAAAACTGCTTTCAAAGATACGGCAAAATTATCCCCCAAATTAAAGCAAAAGCTCAAAGAAATTCTGCTAAAACAAGTTGCTGAGGAACCATATTCAGGTAAAAAATTAATCGGTGATCTTACAGGCTTTTTCTCCGTTAGACTTTCATATAACGATAGAATTGTTTATTCCGTGGACGAGAAGAAAAAGACGATTTATATCCATAGAGCCAGAACTCACTATGGAGAGTAAGCATATAATCCTTCTCACTGGAAAAGAATAATCTAAAATCTTCTCTAGCTTCGACGGTTTTAAGAAGATCAAGTTCTCCTGTCAGCAATCTGCTTTTATTTTTTATCTGACAATATTAGGAAATAAATTAGCAAAAAATTTGACATAAATATTGGGAAGTTGTAGAGTTAAAAGTAACGAAAATAAAAAAGGAGATGATAATGAACCCGAAAAAGACAATAAAGATCGTGGCGAGTATCGGAATGTGCTTATTTCTTCTTGTGGGGGCAACTGGGTGCTCTGCGTTTCGAGGACATCGTCAGACTCTCAATATTATATGTGACCAGGAAGATGCGATTCTAATTGTAAATGGACAACGTCACAGTTCTCCCGCCCAAGTCAGGGTCAAGAGAAACCGTGATGTTGCGCTTCAGTGCCACAAGGAAGGATATGTTCCCTACCAGAGGACGATTGGGCATCATTTCAACGCCACTGGGGCACTTGATGCAGTCGGAACCTTGTTCTTTTTGTTTCCTTGTATCGGTTTGTTTACCCCTGGTGCTTGGTCACTTGACGAGACCAATGTAGGAATAAACCTCTACAGGAAATAAGCTCAACAAAACGATTGAGTTTAGTACTCATACCTCCGCAACTGACTAATTTTCTATTGCAAATGGAATATTCTCCGTATTAGCCCCACTATCTTTTCCCCTGTAAAATATACAGAATCTTAGTATAATTATAAATTATGATAAATATAAAGAAAATCACGATAATACTAATCACATTATGTATGTTCCTATTCTCACTCAATGGTTATGCTGAGCAGAGTGTGAATGATGTGCTTAGTAGACTTGAAGAAAAAATGTCGGATATAAAAACTTTGCAAACTTGTTTTGTTCAAGAGAAAAATTTGGCAATTTTTGACAGGAAGATTATTTTAAAGGGCAAAATATTTCTTCAAAAGCCAAATCTTTTCGCATGGCATACTTATACAATGGGAAATGTAATAGTTTAGATTTCAATAGATCCTCAGTAAAGCACGTCATTCCTGCGGATTTTTAGCAGGAATCTATGTTTTGAAATGCTGGATTCCCGCTTACCACTGCGGGAATGACAGACAGTAGACGGCTTTCACTGAGGATTTACCTTTGGGCTAACGACTGAATTGCCTAATCGCTATAAGTGGTCTGGTTGAATGACTTGTTATGCTTTAATAAGTTAATTTAACGAATCATCTTTCCAGTATTTTGTGCCTTTAATCGTTGCCTGAAGAGCTAAACCAGTCTCTGTTAGCTGATATATAGTGATATTATTAAGAGCAAACTCACCACCAACAGCCGCACCTTTGTCTTTAGCCTTAGCTGTTGCATCAGCTTGAATACCAAAAGCCCAGCCATGAGATACAAAACGTTTCATGGCATCAGATCTATGGAATACGAACACTGCGCGGAAGTCTTTAGCGCCAAGGACTAAACCGATGCCAACCTCACCCATTTTCATAAACGTGTGTTTACCAGTCTTATTATTTTTGACTACACCATATCCGCCACCGAAACTGGCAAAAATAATATTGATATTAACGTTGCTGAATACAGCATAACCTGGGGCACTGGAAATTTGAGATTTAACGTCTGGCTTTAGTTTATAGAGATCTGACAGCACTTCATTTTTCATGGCGAGAACTGACTGGCGCTTTTCCGCTGAAGTTTTACCACCAGTAGTAGCACACCCCCCAATGCTTAATGATAGTATTATACAAATTACTGGCGATATTCGATTCATATTTATTCTCCAATTTTTATTATAAATTTTTGGTTGCTTTTAAGTAGCATAACGGTATGGGTGAGTTGCGCGGGGGACATAACTGAAAATACACGAAGCCACGAAACTCCAACCCACCACACAGCTTAAAAGAACCAAAAGTCCCCCGCGTCAACTCAACCCATTTGTTAGCTATGTTTAGCGACTAATGCCAACCTAACTCGACAACCAAGCTTCTGCTTCCACTTTTTGGTCTCTATTGAAAGCCTTAATTTCTAGACCTGGGTACAAAGCCCCCTCAAATTCACTTACTTTCTTTAACCAAGTCTTATCAGTCAATA
>DAOVHI010000018.1 GCA_030671985.1 bacterium | reverse complement strand
GTAACAAAAGCTTTGCGCAAGACAAAAAAATTAGTCCAGAAGAAATTGCGGGAAAAACAGATTATAATTTCTTTTCAAAAAAAATGGCTGAAAAATATAGGGCAGACGATAGAAGGATCATCAAATCCGGAAAAACAGAAGAAATAGAGGATAAATACGTCATAAATGGAAGAGAATTCACTGAATATACAATCAAGTGTCCTGCTAAGGATAAACGTGGCAATATCATTGGGCTATTGGGAATTTCATGGGATATCACTAAGCGTAAGGAGACAGAGGAGAAAATCAGAGAATCAGAGAATCTTTTTAGACAAGTAATGGAGAATGCTAATGACTGGATCTGGGTATTGGATACCCATGGTAATTTTGTGGTTGCTAACAAAAGAGCAGAAACCGTCAGTGGACATAAACTCAAAGATTTGAAGAAGAAATCGTTTGCTCCTTTTATCCATCCCGATGATCTAAAAATGACAAATAGAGTCTTTCGTAAAACCTTGTTGGGTAATCGTCAACAATATACAGTAAAGATTTACGATAAAAATGGCAAAATTATTATTCTTTCTGTTAATACCGCGCCAATGTATAAGATGGGAAAAATTAAAGGAACAGTAAGCTTTGGAAGAGACATCACTAAGCGCATGGAGACGGAAAAGAAGCTACAGAAACAAAAATTGGCTTTAGAGCAAAAAAATATTGCGCTCAGTGAAATTATAGCGCAGATTGAAGTGGAAAAAAGGAAAATGAAAGATAATATAGCAGCTAATGTAAATGAATTATTGCTTCCGATTTTAGAGAAGCTTAAATTAGAGAATACTTCCGACAAATATATTGATTTATTAAAAACCCATCTGGGAGAATTGGTGTCTTCGTTTGGCCGTAAAATAAGAGAGAAAAGACTTAATCTAACTCCAAGAGAAATTGAAATTTGCGATATGATAAAAGGCAAGCTCACGAGTAAAGAGATTTCCGCTCTTTTAAATATTTCCTACCAAACAGTTGAAAAACACCGTAAGAATATCAGACATAAAATGGGAATATCTAAAAAGGATATTAACTTAATTTCTTTTCTCCAAACTATTTAACAGGTATTTTATATACCCGCTATCTACCCGCACAACTCCCGTTGCTGCTTCTTTTTTGAAGAATTAAAATGCGTTCAGTATAAAAAAACATGGAAGATAAATGAACCTTTCTAATTTTATGCGGAAAGAATTAGTTCTTATGGATCTCTCGTCTAGTAAAAAAGAAGACGTGGTCAAGGAGTTGATATCTCCAATCATAAAAAAAGGACTCATTCGCTCAGAAGATGCTCTAGATAAAGCCATTTTAAACAGAGAGGCGCTTGGCAGCACTGCGATAGGAAGAGGTGTTGCTATTCCACACGCTGGAGTACCATCTATAAAGAAGAAAATTATTGTTTTTGGAAGATCAAAAAGAGGAGTAAGTTTTGATTCAATTGACAATAAGCCTGTAAATCTTTTTTTTATGGTTGTTTCTCCATGCAAAGAAACTTGTCCGCATTTAAAAACATTAGCCGAAATATCCCGCCTTCTTAGAAACAAAACCTTCAGAGACGCTTTGACAAGCGCTGGATCTCCAGAAGATATAATAAAATTAATTGTTATGGAGGAAAAATCTCCGGCTGAAAGAAATGATGTAAACGAACAAACAACTCAAGATCGGAGAAAACGCCCGCGACATGCCGCTGACACAGCTGTTGAGTTAAGGTTGTGTGGGAATTCAGAAAAACATCTGATTGGATATCGCGGCTACACAAAAAATGTAAGTCCGGATGGTATCTGCATAAAATTATCAAAGAACAAAGACACGAAAGACTCCAAAATAAAAGAAAACACCAAACTTCAAGTGAGAATTCCTGTGCTTGATGTTGAAAAACATTTAGAATTAGACGGGCAGATAATCTGGCTCTTACAGAAGAAAGAGAATTGTAATACTGGAATAAAATTTATCGGAGATGCCAAAGAAACAGAAATAGCCCTTTCTCGATTTATTAATAAAATAAAAACTTCCTCTTAAGTTTCAAATCGCCCGCGTCGCTCAGCTTGACCAAATTAATACTTGTCTATACAATAGCGCTGTCATGAATAAACCAGTTAAAGTTCTTCGCATAATCCCTTCTCTCGAAATGGGCGGCGTTGAAAGAACGCTGACATCCATACTTCCAAGATTAGACAAGCGTCGATATAAGGTTTATCTGTGCTGCCTCTTTAAACGGGATAAACTGGCAGATACTATGGAATCCTTAAATGTTCCTATCATTAATTTTAAAATGCGGGCTCGACTGGATTTTGACGGGAAATATCTAATGGGCATATTGAAATTGGCGCGTCTTATGAAAAAGATGCAGATAGATATTGTCCATACTCATCTTTATAGAGCAAACATTGCAGGTAGAATTGCGGCTAAACTGGCAGGCGTCCCTGTAATAATAGCCAACGAACACAACATAGACTCATGGAAGAAATTTCCTCAAAAATTGAATGACAGAGTATTAGCAGGAATTACAAATAAAATTATTGTTGTGTCTGATGCAGTTAAAGATTTCTATATTAATAAAATAGGGATACCCGAAAATAAAATTATTACCATTCACAACGGGGTTGATATCTTAAAATTTCAAACTAATGTGGATACAAACAAAAAAAGAGTAGAATTTGGGATAAAATCTGATGATAAAGTTATAACCATAATAGGACGTCTGCATCAACAGAAAGGACACTGTTATTTTTTAAAGGCAGCTCAAATAATAATAAAGAAAAACCCGAACGTAAAATTTTTGATTGTGGGTGACGGTCCATTGGAAAACCGATTGAGGGACATGTCAAATAATTTAAAAATTGCTAAAAATGTAATATTTGCAGGTTTACGAAATGATATTCCCCAGATTCTTGCAATGTCTGATGTTTCTGTTTTGGCTTCCTTAATGGAAGGATTTTCAATAACAGTTCTAGAATCTATGGCCGCGGAAAAACCTGTTATTGCAACAAATGTCGGAGGAAACAGCGAGATTATTGAACACGAAAAAACAGGTTTTATTATTCCTGCTCAATCTCCTGAAGATCTGGCTTCGTATAGTCTCAATATAATCAACAATCAAGATCTGGTAAAAAAGATGGGACAGGAAGCAAAAAAAAGAGTGTTAAACTTTAGTATTGACAAAATGGTTGAAAAAACAGAGAATCTCTATGAATCTTTAATTCGCGGCGTTAAATTAGATAGAGGGTAAAAACATGTTTTGGAGAAAAAAAGATGCGCAGGAGAACAGAAGAAAGTATGTAAGGTTGGAGAAATCCTTTAAGGTAAAATATGGGATTATTAAGATTGATAAAGAAATTCCTGTTCAATTTGACCTGTTGGATTCTGTTGAATTAAAATATAACGGACATACAAAAGACATCTGCGAAGGCGGGTTATGTCTGGAAAACGAGGACCTAAAGAAACTTTTAAGGACAAGCATAAAAGAAGGAACTGAATTAAAACTAAGAATTTTAATTTCCGGTGAAGATATGGAAGATATTGACACTGTTGGCAGGGTAATCTGGACAGACCTGGAAAAAGATGTATGCGGAATAAAATTTACATTTATTCTGAATGAAGACTGCATAAAAATTCGCAACTATGTTAGGGATGAATATGTTAAGAATTATAAAAGATGAGCGCTTACTCTAGTTAACTATGTTCTTCTACCTACTTCTACTCTTTACACTCCTTCCAATGACAGAGCTGGTTTTATTAATAAAAATCGGCCGTCACATTGGCCTCCTAAATGCAATTTTAATTATTATTATAACAGGTATTTCCGGCGCCTCGCTTGCAAGATGGCAGGGATTAACAGTAATTAAAGAAGTTCAAGACCAACTTTCTGTTGGTATTATGCCAAAGGAAGAAATTCTAGATGGCATGATGATACTGGCAGGAGGGCTTCTCTTGCTTACCCCCGGCTTAATCACAGACATTGTTGGATTAATAGCCATAATCCCTATTACAAGAAAATGGATAAAGTATTTTCTGAAGAAAAAACTTGCTCAAATGATGGATGAAGAAAAGTTTCAAATAAATAGGTTCTGACCGTATGAAGATAGCATACCTCTGTGAAGACAGCCAAATTCCAATAACGGGAGTAAAGGGCGCTTCTATTCATATACGCGAAGTTATTAATGCACTAATTAAACTGGGCCACGAAGTATTTATAATTACAACAAATGTTGGCACAGGAAATCGTAAAAATGGCCGGTATGCGATCTACGAAGTATCTCCGTTTACATCAAAGAAATTGGGCGCTGATCTAAGAATGACGCTCACAAGCAGAAAATTCTACAAAAAAGCCAAGACCATATTTAACATCGAGAAACCTGATTTAATTTATGAAAGATATGAGCTTTATGGAAACGCAGGGATGAAGCTGACCCAAAAATTTAATATACCATTTATGTTAGAGATTAATGCGGCTCTTCTGTGGGGTCCTAAACGGAGATTAAATTTCAGGTCTTTAGCCGGATATGCGGAAAACAATATATTCAAAAGCGCTGGATCGATAATCATAACTACGGATAATCTTAAAGACTATGTTATCAGAAAAGGCGTAGATGAGAACAAGGTTTTTGAAATCCCTGACGGCGTAGATCTTGAAAAATTCAATCCGGAGATATCAGGAATTTCCATTAGAAAAAAATACAAACTAGAAAAAAAACAAGTTGTTGGGTTTGTCGGGAGCCTTAGTAAAAGACAAGATCTTCCTACGCTTCTTGATGCGGCAGAAAAATGCAGACAGCAGATACCCGATATTCACTTTCTTATAGTTGGAAAAGGATTTGAAGAACCTAAATTAAAAAAACTTGTTAAGAATAACAAGTTAGATGATGTTGTTACTTTTACCTGCGCCGTTCCATACAATGACATACCTGCGCATATTGCGGCAATGGATATAACAGTTCTTCCAAATATGAGCATTTACAGTTCGCCCGTTAAAATTTTTGAATACATGGCAATGGCTAAACCCACTATTGCTCCGGCAGAAGGCCAAATGAACAGGTTCTTTGAAAACGAAAAAGAGATGTTGTTAATTAAATCGGGGAATCAGGAACAACTTGCAAGCAGCATTATAAAACTCTTCAACGACTCTGCGCTTAGGAAAAGACTAGGCTCTAATGCAAGGCATAAGGTATCAAATTCTTATACATGGAACCACAACGCAAAACGCATTTTAGAGATTTATGGGGCATTAAAAAAAGAGGAAAGACAAGAAGCGTAAACCCGAAGCACGGTATATTGAATAGGAGACTATTATTATGACAAGCCTGGCGTTACAAAAAACAATAGAGAATAAAATATTTTTACTCAGAGGACTAAAGGTAATGTTAGATAGAGATTTAGCAGAGTTATACGGAGTAACTACAGGGAACTTAAACAAGGCTGTAAAAAGAAACATTGAAAGATTTCCTGAAATTTTTATGTTTAAACTAACCAAAGACGAGTTAAGTTCTTTAAGATTCCAATTTGGAAGCTTAAAGAGAGGACAGCATAGAAAGTATTTACCCCATGCTTTTACAGAGCAAGGAGTAGCAATGCTTTCGAGTGTGTTAAAAAGTAAGAGAGCTATCCAAGTAAACATTCAAATCATGATAACATTCACTAAGATTAGGGAAATACTTGCAACCCATAAAGATCTACAACGGAAAATTGAAACATTAGAAGGGAAATATAAACAGCATGATCAGCAGTTCAAGATTGTCTTTGAAGCTATAAGACAGTTATTAGAACCGCCCGTACCAGAAAACCTTAAAGGAAGAATCGGAATTACAGGGTCATGGGAGAAAAAATAATAAAACTTTAAAATAGTTCCAAATTCAAAAAGCTATGAAAGAAAAACATCAAGACGTCTTAAAAAATAGCTGCACAAAGTGGAGGAAACGATATAAATGACAAAAAAATTTAAAAATACAAAATGCATCCATTGCTTAAATGAATTCTCAGAATTAACATCTGACCATGTATTCCCAAAATCTTGGTATCCTTCTGCAACACCAGAAAATATCGAAAAATGGCAAGCCCCATGTTGTAAAGACTGCAACCATATTTATAGCAAAATTGAAAATGATTTACTTCAAAGATTTGGTATGTGTGTCGATCCTGACAATGATGCCGCAAAAGGAATAGCAGAAAAAGCAATGCGTTCATATAAAACACAAAACGCTAAAACGTCAAAAGATGCACGGTTAAGATTAAAAACAAGGCAAAAACTGATTTCTAATTTAATATCGCGTGATCAAATCAAAAAAAGTTCTTTATTACCATCTAAGCAACCTGTCCCAAATACTCCTTTTGGCATTTTAATTCCTGATGCTGAATACAAAAAAATGGGAAGAAAATTTATACGAGGCATAACATATGTTATAAATTCCGCCTATATTGATTCAACACACAAAATTAGCATTTACTTCCAAAATGAGGTAAATACTTCTTATATACACGAATTACTTAAAGAACATGGCGAAAAATACTCTTGTGGGAAAGGCATTATTATAGAGAGAGCTGTACTGCCTGAAGATGTCCAGTCTGGTGTTTATTACATTGAACTTTGGGAAACAACATATATGTATGGTGTCGTAGTAGAACCAAATAAAAACACATAACAAATTATTTAGCTATTCCTCAAATTTGCATACTTAACCAGTAAGGTTTTTCTGATATTTTCTTTCCAGAAATGAACCGTAATCTTTGCTTTCTCTCCACGTCCGGTTTTGCTGACAACTGTTCCTCGCCCCCATTTTGGATGCATAATTTTCTGCCCAACCTTGTACACACACTCATCATCTTCCAAGCTTTCATATTTTAGGCTATTATCTGTGGAGTTATTCCCTCTTTTGTATGTTTTAACCAATAAATTGTCAGGAATTTCGTCTATAAATCTTGATGTTATGGTGTTTCTCCATGTGCCGTGAATCCTTCTTCTTAGGGCTGATGAAAGATACAGCTTTTCCTTTGCCCTTGTCATACCTACATAGCAAAGACGCCTTTCTTCCTCTAGATCACTTGTCTCAAGAGAAGAATTTATATGCGGGAAGATATCCTCTTCCATTCCCGCTATAAAACAGATTGGAAATTCTAATCCCTTAGCGCCATGAACGGTCATTAAGGCAATTGCATCACTTTCAGAATCCCAGTTATCAATATTAGACAGAAGCGCAACTTGATCTAAAAAATCCCTGAGCAGCGGATTCTGAGTGTTTTCTTCATACTCTGCAATTGCGGAAACAACTCCAAAGATATTCTCTTCTCTTTCATGCGCAGTTCCCGGATCCGTGCTGTGAAGATAATCTACATAATTCAACTCTGCTATTAGCTCTTTTGCCATTTTAGTAATACTTCCTTTAAAAGTTTGATATTTTTTAATAATATTCGCAAAATCTTTTATCTTGCTTTTTGTCCGTGAAGTTATGTCTGAAATGGTATCAAGCTTACTTAAGAGACTGAATATGGATAGTTTTTTCTCACTCGCATGCTTCGTCAGCTTTTTTAACGTTGTGTCTCCAATACCTCTTGGAGGCAGATTGATAATTCTTTTTATATTAACCAAATCCTCCGGGTTTGATATTACTCTTAAATAACCAAGTATATCCTTAACCTCTTTTCTGTCATAAAATCTTACTCCGCCAATTATTTTATACGGTATGCTTTCGCGTCTGAGATTATCTTCAAGCAGTCTTGACAACGCATGCACACGATAGAATATTGCAATATCTTTATATGTCTTATTATTTATAAGCAAATTTTTTATTTGTTCTGAGATAAACTTTGCTTCTTCGATTTCATCATACGCTTGATAATATATTGGATTAGCTCCTTCAAGATTTTGAGTCCATAAATTCTTCTCTCTTCTATTTGAGTTGTTTTTAATCACACTATTTGCCGCAGATAAAATTGCCTGTGTTGAACGATAATTCTCCTCAAGCTTTATTACCTTAGCTCCTGCAAAATCCCTTTCAAAATTCATGATATTAGAAATATCCGCTCCGCGCCATTTATATATGGATTGATCAGGATCTCCCACAACAGATATACTCGCATCTCCTGCGGTAAAAAGTCGAATTAGTTCATATTGAGCATGATTTGTGTCCTGATATTCATCAACAAAAATATACCTAAATTTATTATGATATTTGCTCAGAATATCCGGAAAATCGTTAAATATCCTGACTGTATTCATTATGAGATCGCCAAAATCCATTGCTTTTATTTCTCTGAGACGAGTTTGGTATTCTTTGTAAATATCAGCAACTTTTTTCTCATAGAAATTCTCGCAAAATTCGCTATATTCATCAATATCAAGAAGATTATCCTTTGCTCTGCTTATCTTTTCAAGAACGGCTTTAGGGCGAAATTGCTTATCGCTTAAATTTAACTTCTTAATGCATTCCTTTATGAGATTAGTTTGATCTGCATCGTCATATATTATAAAATCAGGAACTACCTTTTCGCTCTTCAGAATTCTAAGACAAACAGAGTGGAACGTACCTATCCATAATCCCTTTTCTGACAATTCAGACACAAGGGAGCTGATACGTTTTCGCATCTCCTCAGCAGCCTTATTCGTAAATGTGACTGCTAATATATTTCTAGGACTTGCGCCATTCTTGATAAAGTATGCAATCCTACAAATCAGTACGCGCGTCTTGCCGCTGCCGGCGCCAGCCAGTATAAGAAGCGGCTCCTTATGATATATGACAGCTTCTTTTTGAGCAGAATTCAGAGAGTTTAAGATTATATCCATACGCCTGATTCTATCAATGCTGCAAAGAATTTGCAAAGACAATTACTTGTGTGTTATGCTGATTTATAGTATATTTTATGTGCTTTTCGCATGTCATGTAAAAAGGAGAGGTGGTTATGATTTTTGAACTATCCGTTAAAAGTCATAAAAGAGAGGAATTTATCAATATTACTTCTGATATTGAAGATAAAGTTAAAGAATCGGGAATAAATAGCGGTCTCTGTCATATATTTATCCCTCATACTACAGCAGGTGTTACTATAAACGAAGGGGCTGATCCCGATGTTCTAAGAGATATGGAATACGGTCTGGACAAATGTGTTCCAGATGAGGGGCAGTATCATCATATGGAGGGCAATTCAACGGCTCATATAAAGTCAAGTATAGTAGGCTGCGAAAAAACAGTTTTCATAGATAACGGACGCCTTGTGCTCGGAACATGGCAGTCTGTTTATTTTTGCGAATTTGACGGCCCAAGAACAAGGAAGGTGTTAATTAAAATAAAATGACGAATTTTAAGCTCATCACTGCTTACTGTTTACTGTCTGTTATATTTATTTCCGGATGTTCCACGCAAAGATGTCTTATTAGAAATTCGCATAAGCCCGACGCGAAATTTTATATAAACCCATGTGTTAAGCTTGAAAATTACGAGATAGCATACATACAGAAGCCTGAAAAAAACACCAAAAACCTAACAGCGGACGATAGAATAATTCAGAACTATATAAAGGGAGAGATTGGCATAGCTTTTGAAAAAGCCGGATTTTTCAAATCTGTTACATACGATAAAAAGATGCTGAACAAACCTAACGCGCTAAAAGTTGCGTCTAGTTTCACAGTTGATTACGGAAACCGGTTGTGGAGATCTCATCTTGGGTTTCTGGGTTTTGGTAAAACAAAAATCCTGCTGGAAATAAAATTAAAGGACGCAAAAACAAATACTATCGTCTCAAAACATAAAGGTTCCCTAACAGGAACAGGTTGGGAATCTGTAGACGGCGGAGATCCGAATTTTCTTATAAAAAAAGATGTAAGGGAAATAGTCAGGTCTTACATTGATCTATTGAAGAGTGCTTGGAGAAAAAATTCATCCGCCGAACTTAGATTTAAGCTTCTCCATAAAGCTCCTGCGTATAGGAGTTAAATTCTCGCCGCTTATCTCAGCAAATTTTCGAAGAAGTTCTTCCTGTTCATTATTTAGTTTTACCGGTGTTTCAACTACAACTCTAACTAGTTCATCTCCCTTACCATATCCGTGCAGACTTGGAACCCCCTGTCCACGCAAACGAAATACCTTCCCGGACTGTGTGCCTGTCGGGATCTTCATCTTTGCCTTGCCTTTAAGTGTAGGCACCTCTATCTCCGCGCCTAGCGTTGCTTGCGTTATACTTACAGGGACTTCACACAATATATTGTCATCCTGCCGAGCAAAAAGGTCGTCTTCTTCTACATGAATTATTACATATAAATCCCCGAAACTTCCACCCCTCATGCCGGCTTCTCCTTCTCCTCTGATCTTTAATTGAGAACCTGTATCAACCCCCGCAGGTATTTTGACAGTAAGTTCCCGCGGCTTATTTACTCTGCCGGTTCCTCTGCAAATCCCGCACGGATCTGTTATTATCGTGCCTTCTCCGTCGCATCTATCGCATGTCCTGTTTACACTAAAAAATCCCTGCGAATAGCTTACCTGCCCGCTGCCTCCGCATTGGAGACAACTGATGCGTTTTGTTCCCTTTTTAGCGCCGGATCCATTACACTCTTCACATGTTTGTGATTTGGTGATACGAATTCTCTTATCCGTGCCAAAGGCTGCTTCCTTTAAGGTTATCTGCATGTCATACCTAAGATGTTCTCCCCTGTTGTATGCATCCCTTCTTCCTGCACTTTGATTGCCTCCGCCAAAAAGCCCTTCAAATATATCCCCAAAATCACTGAATGCACCACTGCTGAATATATCTGAAGCATTCCTGAACCCGCTAAAGCCTCCGCCCTCAAGTCCGCTATGTCCAAACTGGTCATAAGTCGCCCTTTTTTTAGGGTCACTTAATACTGCATAAGCTTCGGACGCCTCTTTAAAACTCTCCTCAGACTCTTTATTCCCTTGATTCTTATCGGGGTGATACTTATGCGCAAGTTTCCTATAAGCGCGCTTTATCTCATCTATTGCCGCATGCTTATCGACACCAAGTATCTCGTAATAATCTCTTTTGGCAGCCACTACTTATTCTTATCCTTATCGCTGTCTTTTTTATTATCTTCATCTTCTACCTTATAGTCTGCATCTATTACATCATCATCTTTTCCCGGCTTTTTATTTCCACCTTGTTTCGTCTCTTGCTTTGGTCCTGCTTGAGTCTGACCCGCCGGATCTGCTCCCGCCTGCTGCTGTTTTGCAGCTTGCTGATACATAACCTCAGCCAATTTATGAGCGGCCTGCTGTAAGCTCTCAGATGCTTTTTTCATCTGCTCTATATCATTAGCCTCTAAAGCTTTTTTAGCTTCGTCCAGAGCAGATTGTATCTTGCTTTTCTCGGATGCATCTATTTTATCTCCATGGTCCTTCAGAGATTTTTCCGTTGTATAAATCAGAGAATCCAACTGATTGTGAGTTTCAATTGCTTCTTTCTTTTTCTTATCTTCCTCTGCATGAGATTCGGCATCCTTCACCATCTTTTCTACCTCTTCTTCTCCCAAACCTCCGGAAGATTTTATTACAATTGACTGCTCCTTGCCTGTAGCTAAATCCTTGGCAGACACATGCGTAATTCCGTTTGCATCAATGTTGAAGCTTACTTCTATTTGAGGCACTCCGCGTGGAGCAGGAGGCAGCCCAACCAAGTCGAACCTTCCAAGAGTTTTATTATACTGCGCCATCTCCCGTTCCCCCTGTAAAACATGTATGTTTACAGCCGGCTGGTTATCCGCAGCAGTGCTGAATATCTGGGATTTCTTTGTTGGAATGGTCGTGTTCCTCTCTATAAGCTTTGTGCAAACTCCTCCCAACGTCTCAATTCCGAGAGAAAGAGGGGTAACATCAAGAAGAGTTACGTCTTTAACATCTCCTGAAAGCACGCCGGCCTGAATGGCAGCTCCAACAGCAACTACCTCATCCGGATTTACGCCCTTATTTGGGTCTTTCCCAAAGAATTTTTTAACAGCTTCTTGAACCATTGGAGACCTTGTCTGTCCGCCAACTAGTATTACATGATTAATGTCCTTTGGTTCCATTTTTGCATCGGCAAGCGCTTGTTTGCACGGTCCAATTGTACTATCCACAAGATCCTGTGTCAGTTTTTCCAGCTGGGCACGAGTAAGTGTTATATCTAGATGTTTTGGCCCGCCTTGATCTGCCGTTATAAACGGAAGATTTATGTTTGCTGTCTGAGCGGTAGAAAGCTCTACTTTTGCCTTCTCAGCGCCTTCCCTCAATCTCTGCATTGCCATCTTGTCATTACTCAAATCCATACCGTTGGATTTTTTAAACTCGCTGACCAACCAGTCAACGATTTTCTGATCAAAGTCATCTCCGCCTAATTTCGTATTCCCATTAGTCGCCTTAACTTCAAAAATTCCATCCCCAATATCAAGTATTGAGATATCAAATGTTCCTCCACCGAGATCATATACTGCAAGAATCTGCTCCTTTTTTTTATCAAGCCCATACGCCAAAGAAGCCGCTGTCGGCTCATTTACTATTCTGAGCACTTCAAGCCCTGCAATCTTGCCCGCATCCTTAGTGGCCTGCCTTTGACCATCATCAAAATATGCCGGAACGGTAATAACTGCCTTTGTAACTTTGTCTCCAAGATAGCTTTCTGCATCCTGTTTGAATTTCTGCAGTATCGCGGCGGAAATTTCCGGAGGAGTATATTCCTTATCGCCTGCTTTTACCTTTGCTTTTTGCCCCATCTTTCTCTTTATTGAGCTTATTGTATTTTCCGGATTTGACACCGCCTGTCTTTTAGCAATCTGACCAACCAATCTCTCGCCTGTTTTGGATATTGCTACAACAGATGGAGTAGTTCTGCTTCCTTCCGCATTTGCAATAACAACAGGTTTTCCCCCTTCCATAACTGCCATGCAGGAATTAGTTGTTCCTAAATCAATACCTATTACTTTACCCATATTAAGCCTCCTTTTTTTCTCTATTTTTTATTTTGTTTTTTGAAACTTTTTTCGATACCTTTACAAGAGATGGCCTTATGACCTTCCCATGCAGCCTGTAGCCCGTTCTGACTTCTTCAATTACTGTATCTTCAGGATGTTTATCGGTTTCCACCTGTATAACCGCCTCATGTTTATCTGGATTGAATTGCGTGCAATCAGCCCCAATCTCTTCCAGCCCATTTTGTCTTAATATATCCTCAAATTGCTTCAAAACCAGTTTTATCCCATTTTTAATATCTTTGGTATTACTTATCTTATCTGCCGAGTCTATCGCTCTCTTAAAATTATCGATGACAGGCAGTATCTCGCTGATTAACCTCTTATTTGCAAGCTTTGTAAGAGATTCATATTCCCTTGTCGTTCTCTTTTTAAAATTATCAAACTCTGCATGCAGTCTTAAAAGCTGATCGTGCCTTTCATCGCACAGTTTGGACTTTTCTTCCAACTTCTTCAACTCTTTCTCAGTATACTTCTTTTTCTTTTCTGTCTTTTTACGCATTTTCTCCCTCTACGCTTTCACTATTCAAGTAAAAGTTTTGTCATAATATCACTAAGTTTACTCGCAGTGTAATTTAATTTACTTATTACTCTTGAATATGCCATTCTTCTAGGGCCTATTATACCCAATGATCCCATAGGCGACCCAAACAGGGTATACCTTATGGTAAGCAAACTGCAATCCTCTATATCGCTATCAGCTGTCTCCCTGCCAATTAAAACTTTTATGCCTTTATCACTATCAATGGGCATATTAAGAATTTTAGATAAATACCCTGTATTTAATGCCCTAAACATAGCCTGTGCTTTATTAATATCACTAAACTCCGGATACTGCATAAGATATTCATAGCCGTCAATGAAAACCTTTTTTTCTTCCTCAAAAGAAAGAATTACGTCCAGTATATTCATCACACAATTATATACTGTTTTATCGAGACGTGAATATTTCTCCTTAAATATCTCTCTAAAATCTGAGCGTATATGAATAAAGTCCAGCCCCTCCAGGTTCTCATTGAGAAAGGCGCATATTCTTTGCAGATCAGTGCTGGATACTTCATTATTGAAATAAATTACCTTTTTTTTCATATCTCCTGAGCGCATAATAATAATAATCATAATCCTGCGACCCTGAAGCGCTATAAGCTCTAAATGCTTAAACGTTCCACTGTCATGAAATCTTGGCAGTTCTGCAAATCCCATATAACTGGTTGTAAGAGACAGCAGCTTTGTTGTTTCTTCAATTATCGACTCAATATCATAATTAATACTTGAATACGCATCATCTATAAAGTCTTTTTCTTCTCCCGTAAGCAGTTCTTTTTTTATAAGAAAATTAACATAAAAACGATACCCTTTATCCGTAGGGATTCTGCCTGCAGAAGTATGTGGCTGCATCAAATACCCCTGTTCTTCCAATTTCACCAAAATACTCCTAACGGTAGCTGATGATATGTTCAATTTGTAAGTCTTAACCAGTTTTTGAGAAGCAATAGGCTCTGCCGTATCAATATATGAATAAATTGCCGCCTTTAAAATATCTGCTTCCCTGTTAACCCCTACTGTTTTTTTAATCACTTTCTCTCCTTTTTAGCACT
>DAOVHI010000058.1 GCA_030671985.1 bacterium | reverse complement strand
ATATCTTCGGCTTCCTTTTTTATTGTAGCTGCTTCATGTTTAGAAGGTTCAGAAATCACAATAAAGAATGTAGGAGTAAATCCTACAAGGACAGGCATAATTAATGTGATGAAAAGAATGGGAGCAGATATAAAATTGAAGAATCAAAAGACAATTTCAGGAGAACCTCGAGCGGATGTTCTTGTTAAGAGCAGTAAACTTGAGGGAATTACTATTGAACCCAGTGAGATTCCAAGAATAATCGATGAAATCCCCATAATTGCAGTTGCTGCTGCAGTTGCTAAAGGAGAAACTGTAATTAAAGGGGTCTCTGAGTTAAAAATTAAAGAAAGCAACAGGCTCATGGCAATTCGGGATCTATTTCACTGCTTTGGAATGAAACTCAGTGATTGCAGTTCTAAGAAACTAGTTATTACCGGACCTCAACCGCTTCTCTCTGAAAATGCATGTAACAGTCTTGGAGACCATAGAATAGCTATGACAGCAATTATTATGGGGCTTATGGCAAAAGGAGAAACGATTGTAAATAATACAGATTGTATTAATACGTCTTTTCCTGATTTTATAGAAACATTGAAAAAAATGACATCTGAGGGAACGATTAAAGTTGAGAAATAAGATAACGATAGCCATTGACGGACCTGCAGGTTCTGGTAAAAGCAGTGTTTCAAAGATTGTTGCAAAAAGGCTAGGGCTTTTATATATAGATACAGGAGCTATGTACAGAGCGCTTACTCTTAAGGCTATGAAAAAGGGTATTAATCTTGAAGAAGAAACAGCACTGGTAGAGCTTGCAAATAATACAAAAATTGAACTAATTCATCAGAAAGAAGGAACCGTCGTTTTACTTGATGGACAAGACGTAACAGATGGAATCAGAGAAACTAATGTAACAAATAATGTCTTTTATCTTGCCAGAACTGAAGAGGTAAGAGAATGCATGAAGAAGCTGCAGCGAAAAATTGCAGAAAAAGGCGATGTTGTAATGGAAGGACGAGATATTACAACTGTCATATTGCCTGATGCTGACTATAAGTTTTATCTGGATGCCTCTTTTGAGGAGCGGGTAAAAAGACGCAGGAAAGAGTTAGAACAAAACGGTAAACAAGTTGCAGGATCAGGACTCTCAAAAGATATAAAAATACGGGATGAAAAAGATTTTACAAGGAAGATAGCTCCTTTAAGAAAAGCTAAATATGCTATTGTTATTGACTCAACGGGAATGAGTTTGGAAGAAGAAGCAGCAACAGTCATATCCTATATAAAATGATATACATAATAGCTAAAATAATTTTTTATATTTTCTGTAAGATCTATTTCAGATTGGAAATAAGGGGCGCTGATAATGTTCCTAAAAAAGGTGGTGTATTAGTGGCTTCAAATCACAGCAGTTTCCTTGATCCTGTTATTGTAGGCGTTGGAATATTTAGGTCAACTTATTATCTGACAAAACAAAGTTTGCTTGATATTCCTGTACTAGGATTGCTGATCAAAGCCTTGCATACCATCCCGGTAAAGCGTGAACAGGTAGGCATCTCTACATTTAAAAAATTAATTAAATCCCTAAACTCTAAAAAAGCTGTCATTCTATTTCCCGAAGGGACAAGAAGCACGGATGGAAAACTAGGGCAGGGAAAGTTAGGAGTTGGCATGCTTGCTCTAAAGACAGGTGTTCCGATTGTACCTGTATATATAGACGGGGCAGCAAAGGCTTTCCCCAAACATGGAAAATGGATACAGCCAAAGAAAATCAGGGTTGTATTTGGTAAGCCTATTATGCCAAAAAGCAGAGACGTTGCGATGCAACGACTCTATTATAAGAAAGTAAGCACGGAAGTAATGGAGTCCATAAATAGTTTAAAAGAAAATATTGCTTGCTAACAGAGAAACAGTTTGCTATTTTATAGAAACAAATTTTAGAAAATAAGGAGGATTTTAGTTTAATGCAGAAGGTTAAGGAAGATTTAGAAGCATTATATGAGCAGAGTTTTAAAGATATTAAAAAAGGGGACGTTGTAACTGGTGTAATTATTGAAATAGGACGAAATGAGGTAGTAGTAGATATAGGGTATAAGTCTGAAGGAGTAATCCACATTGATGAATTCAAAGACGCATCTAAGCTAAAGGTTGGAGATGAGACCGAAGTTTTGCTTGAAAAAGTTGAAGATGAATCAGGCTCGGTAGTCTTATCAAAAGAGAAAGCCGGCCAAATGAAGTTTTGGAACGATATCGTGGCAGCGTTTTCGGAAGAGAAAAGTGTTACAGGCAAACTGATAAGAAGGATAAAAGGCGGGTTTTCCGTGGATATCGGAGTCGAGGGTTTCTTACCCACTTCACAGTCAGATATCAAGATAATTGCAGATTTTGAAAATATGGTTAGTAAAGATTTGGAATTTAAGATCATAAAATTAAATAAAATGCGCAGAAATGTTGTGCTTTCTCGTAAAGCGTTGTTTCAGAAAACACAAGCAGCGGATAGAGAAAAGCTTTTTGAGGAGCTAACAGAAGGACAGATTAGAAAAGGATTTATTAAAAATCTAACAGATTTTGGAGCATTTGTTGACCTTGGAGGAATTGATGGCTTACTTCATATAACGGATATATCATGGGGACGTATATCGCATCCTTCAGACGTGCTTTCTCTTGGACAGGAGATAGAAGTTATGATCCTATCAATTGATAAAGAAAAGAACAGAGTGTCGCTTGGGCTAAAACAAAAAACTCCCAATCCATGGTTAGCGATAGATGAAAAATATCCTGTTGGTTCAAAGATTAAGGGGAAAGTAGTGAATATTACTGCTTATGGAGCCTTTGTTGAATTGGAAGAAGGAATAGAGGGCTTAATGCATATATCTCAGATGTCGTGGACGAAAAAGATTATGCATCCCTCTGAAATTGTAAAAATAGGAGACGTGGTAGAGGCTATTGTTTTGAGTCTTGAGAAAGGGGAAGGAAAAATCTCTTTAGGCATGAAACAATTGGAAGTAAATCCATGGGAAAAAGTAGAAGAAAAATATCCTGTTGGAGCGAAGATTAAGGGTATAGTTAGAAACATAACTGATTATGGCGTGTTTGTTGAAATGGAAGAAGGAGTAGACGGGTTGGTACACGTCTCAGACTTGTCATGGTCCACGAGAACAAATGATCTATCGAAAATGTTTAAAAAAGGTGATGAGATAGAAATTGTTGTGATATCGATAGATTCTGATAATAAGAAAATATCACTAGGGGTAAAACAGCTTACGCCTGATCCATGGGAAGAGTTAGCTGATAAATATAAAGACGAGATGGATGTGGAGTGTAAAGTAATAAAGATAACTAAGTTTGGTATTTTTGTTGAGCTTGAACAAGGAGTAGAGGGCTTGATTCACGTTTCGGAACTGGATGAAGGAGTGGATATAGAGAAGAAATACAAAATCGGGACCAAGATTGCCGCCAAAATAGTTAAAATTGATTTGCAGGGAAGAAAGATAAGTCTAAGCGCAAAAGAGTCCGGCAATGAGCAGGAAAAAGAAGAAGTAAAAAACAAAGATAAAAATTGATAGTTTTTTTTGTTTTAATATTTGGTTTGTGTATAGGTAGTTTTTTAAATGTCTGTATTTGTCGAATTCCAAGGCAAAAGTCAATAGTATCACCTCCGTCTCGATGTCCGAAATGCCGCAAGAGTATAAAATGGTTCGATAATATTCCGTTAATAAGCTATGTTCTGCTTAGAGGCAGATGCAGGTTTTGTAAAGAGAAGATATCTGCGCAGTATTTTGTTGTTGAACTTCTCACAGGAATACTCTTACTGTTACTATATTTCAAATTTGGCATCAGTATTAAATTCTTTATATATTCATTTCTTTTTACAATATTTATAGTTGTTTCCTTTATAGACATTGAGTGGATGTTCATCCCTGATTTGTTTTCTCTTTTTGGAATTGTTTTCGGGCTTTTAATAAGCTTCCTTTATCCTCCGTTAATGAATTCGGCGTCAAATCTTGAGGCTTTACTGAGATCATTAGGAGGGGTTTTGTTTGGAGGATTAACTCTTACATGTGTTGCCCTTTTTGGCTGGTTTATTTTTAAAAAGGAAGCAATGGGGGGAGGAGATATTAAGCTAATAGCAATGATAGGGGCATTCATTGGATGGCAATATACTTTAATGACTCTTTTTATATCTTTTCTTGCGGGCGCATTTTTTGGAGTAGGCCTTATAATTCTAATAGCAATAGAAAGAGTAGGTGCAACATTTAAAAAAATAAAAAGAAAGAGTAGGGGACTCACAAAAATACAGCTTTATTTCATAGTTCCCGCTAAAAGTTTAATTTATCAGTTAAACCGCAGAAGAGGAATCGCAATACCGTTTGGTCCGTATATTGTCTTCGGTGCAATTTTATCTATCTTATACGGAGATAAGCTTCTTAAAATTTATCCAACTATTCTTCAAAAGCTATTGGGCATGTGAAGCAGCTCGTCAGTGTTATTTGCTAATTTTCTCTCTCAATAACTTTTCATAACATATTTCATGAACTCCACACTTGCAGGAACACCTGTTTGTTCATCTTCCTCTCCTTCATATTCAAGTGCAACAAACCCGTCAAATCCTGCATTTTTGACATACTGAAGACATTTAGCATGATCTACATCACCTTTTCCAACAACAGTCGGACGAAGCCCTCTTTTGTGTGTTGGATCTTTTTTGAAATCTTTGAAATGCACATATCTGCAGTATGGGGCAGCAATCTTTGTTCCCTCATCTCCTGTTTGACCGCACTGCATATAATTACCAACATCAATTGTGGCCTTTAAAAATGGAGAGTTTATTTTTTCTATAACTTCTACCTGCTCTTCGCCTGTGCATGGCAGTCCACCATGATTTTCTAAAGCTAATATAACATTATTCTTCTCAGCAGAAGGAAGAACCAATTCTATGCCTTTTATAACCTTATCAAGTGCTTTTTCAATCTCTTTTGTATCACTTCTGTCGCTAATGCTTCCGCCAAAGATTCTTGAGACAGGAGAGCCTACATCTCCTGCAACGTCCAGCCATCTTTTGACTTTTTCAACCTGCTCATTAAATTCATCTTCTTCCTTATTAAAACTATTGGACATGGAAATTCCTGACAGTTCAAGGGTTGTCTTTGACATAAGCGCGTTTATCTGTTTTACGGCTTCTTTATATTCAGGCAAATACGCTACATGGAAATCAATGCCCTCAATGCCAAGTTTCTCAGCTTCGGAAACAAATCTTTCAAGACTCCATGCTTCTTCTTTAATTCTTCTATGATAGCTATAGTGACAAAGCGATTTTTTCATTTGTTTTTCCTCCTATTGTTTTTATACAGGACACATTTCATGGCATTTCTGTATTAATGCAATCTGTCGACGGACACTTTCCGGTGTTATATAAAGCGGTTTTCCATTGCGAATCGTTTTATAAACGTCATTATAAAAATCAGGGTCTCTTGACGTAGAGCCGGCAGCTTTCCATGTTTGCTCTTTCCACGGAATTTTTTCTGAATTGTAACTGCGATCGGGAGTGGGTTTTGTCTCAGCCTTTCTGTTAGGAAGTTTTTTAGGATCAAAATATTTCCATCTAAGTTCTTTACCATTTCCAGCCAGAGTTCCATGTGTTCCCATTACAAGCCAATGTTCATTAGGATACGCGCATGCGCTTGTCAGTTCCAGATCAATCATTGGCTGTCCTTTTGCCTTCAGTATGATTTTTACATGATCATCAGCATCTCCAAGCGTCAGTGTCCGCTCCAGATGACAGAATACTTCCTCAGGATCTTTCTCTCCAAACAACTGCAGTAGTACGTCTATTGCATGAGGAGCAGTATTATTAAGTGTTCCTCCTCCAAATTCCTTTAATGTTTGCCAATCCCATCGTCTTGAGAATCCGTGCCATGCTTGTTTGATCATTATTATACGACCCAACTTCCCTGAATCAATAATCTTCTTAATCTTTAGAAAATCTGGTGTGTAACGACGATTCTGGAAAGGAGCCAGTATCATACCAGTCTTTTTTGAAGTTCTAATCATCTTATCCGCGTCTGCTAAACAAGTTGCCATAGGCTTTTCACACACAACATGTTTCCCTGCCTTTAATGCCTTGATACTGCAATCTGTATGTAGATGTGAAGGAGTTGCAACAATCACAAGTTCGACGTCAGGATCTTTTATTAAGTCATCGACTCTGGAATATGTGCGACAGTTGAATTCGTCAGATGCCTCTTTTTGTCTCTTTTTATCCGAATCGGAAACAGCTACGATATTATATCTGTCCAATACTTTCCTGAGCATAACGATATGTATTCCCCATCCGCTTTTTCCGAGACCAATAACACCTACGTTAATTTTTTCGTTCTTGTTTTTTGGCATGTCATTTCCCCTTGTTTTTTATCTTGTTTTTTGAAATTCTTCCCACATTGCCCAGAAATTTTCAGCAGGAACATCTGCCTGAATATTGTGAACAGTAGAAAATACATATCCCCCGTCTTTGGCAAGTATCTCGACGGATCTTTTTACATCATCTCTAACCTGCTGAGGTGTTCCATGAGGCAGTGTTTCCTGAATATTAACTTCTCCTCCCCAGAAGCAAATATCTTTCGAAAATTCTTTTTTTAACTTCTCCGCATTCATGCCTGAAGCATTAGTTTGAACCGGATTTAATATATCTACTCCCGCTTCAATGAGATCCGGGATTATTTCTGATATTGCGCCGCAGCTGTGAAAAAAGATTTTCGCCTGCGAGGCCTTTGATTTAATGAAAGATAACAACTTCTTTTGTCTTGGCTTGAGAATCCGTCTGTACATATCGGGTGATACCAATAATCCTTGCTGTGTTCCAAGATCATCACACTCAGCAATAACATCTGTCCGTTTGCCTGCAAACGAAAGAACTCTATCCCAATATTGCATTTTTATTTCCAGTATTTTATCAATCAAGTACTCAGCCATTTTTTGGGAACAAGCTAGGTCCATATAAAAATTCTCATAACCCCTTATTCTAAACGCCATTTCAAATAATCCCGCGCAATTTCGGTCAACTACAAGCGCCTTATCATCAGGAATAAACCCAAGTTCTTTTCTTAATATATCAAAGTCTACTGTCTTATCAGGGTTTGGGAAATCATATGATTTTAAATCCTCAATGGTTTTTGCATTCTGAAGAGGATATGCGGTGTCTTCGTTAAAATAAAAATCCGACTCCGTATTCATACTCCATGTTATACCCCATTCATCCAGATAAGTTATTGTTTTATCCTTTCTGATTGCTTTTTTTTCGATATTATAGACACGCGCAGGACCCAGCCTCACAGTATCTACTTCCAAATAATCAAGAACTTGTTTTGATGGAATAACAATTTGCTGTATGTCATCATGCATTATGAAATCACACTGAAGATCTCGCAACTTCATTGCGTTTATAAAGGCGGTTTTTGTTATTGCTGTTACCGTTGTTCCTGACAAATCATAAGGAATTTTGTCCGGCTCAGAGTGGTCAAGTGTCTTTAGAATTCGTTCTCTGGATGTCATAACTTAATTGCTATTCTTATAGCCATAGAATTTAACCTAATTCTTTCATTAACATTTGAATATAAGCAATATCCTGTTTTGCAAACAATTCTCGATCGCCTTGTCTTGGCGCTTCAAGACAAATCGCACCCTCATAACCATTTTTCTTAAGGATACGCAAAAATTTACGGTTGTTAACAATTCCATCTCCAATACCACAGGCTATGAAACTGTTGTATGGTGTATTTCGAAGACGGAACATGTTTTTTAGATGTACATAATATAGTCTGTCAGCACATATATTAATGGTTTCGGAAAGCGAAACAGGTTTTGGGAAGCGGCCGATATTTCCATAATCCAGATTGATTCCGACACTTCCTTTATCAATCATATCAACAAGTTTTTTTGCAGCTTCGGGAAGATCGTGAATATAATTCATATGTGTCTCAAAAGCAAATCGAAATCCCAACTCTGAAGCAAGATCGCCAAGCGTTTTGAATCCTTCTGATGCCCATTTCCATTGTTTAGATGTAGCAATCGCAGAACCCTGCTTGTCATATTTATAGCTTGGCTCGGCTTTTGTAGAGAGTGGACCAGCCATTGTATTACAAACAGTGAGCTTAAACCGCTTGGCAGCCAACTTAAAAAATGTTATACATTCTTCAATTTCCTTTTCTCTTACTTTATCATCAGATGACATAAGATTTGCTCCTGGACCTCCAAAAAGAACATGCTTTAGTCCTGTTTTTTGAACAGCTTCAGCAATTGAATCCAGATATTGCTCAGGTGTTTCGTCAACTTTTGAACGTTTACGCCGAAACTCGATGCCGTCGTATCCCCATTCAACTGCCTTTTCACACATCTCAAGGATGGTTTGACCCTGCTCAACATAATTAACGTGAAGAATTAAAGAATTTCTCATTTTACTCCTTTCGTCTTTTTCCCTATGCCATTATCAGCAGAATCCTAACAGAAAAAAATGCAAATGTCTTTAGAATATATCACTT
>DAOVHI010000044.1 GCA_030671985.1 bacterium | reverse complement strand
GGGATACAGATAAAGCAAGATCTGCCTCAGATGCGGGGAAAGAATTTAAAATTAAAACGTCAGGAATTGCTGCTCATAAGTTTGTGACAATATATAACGGGATAGATGTTGAAGACTTTAATAAAGACTTTGACTATCAGGCTAGGAGAAAGGAAATTGGCGTCGCAGAAGATGAGCTGTTAGTTGGGATTTTTGCGCGTCTTTATCCTCAAAAAGGACATAAGTATTTTTTAGAGGCGGCATCTAAGATAAATAAAGCAATCGATAACGTGAAATTCATGATTGTTGGAGAAGGCCCATTAGAATCCGAACTCAAGGAACGGGCGATGAAACTAGGGATAAGAGGCAAGGTAATATTTACAGGACTTAGACATGATATCCCCGAGTTGCTTCACATTGTAGATGTTTCTGTTCTCTCATCTTTCATAGAGGGGTTTTCAAATATTATATTGGAATCAATGGCAGCAGGGAAACCTGTTGTAGCAACAGACGTTGGAGGGAATAGCGAGGCGGTGATTAATGGTGAAACAGGTTTTATTGTTCCTTCGGCAAACAGTGCTAAACTGGCAAATGCAATTGCAAAAATTTTGGATAATAAGCAACTAAGAATCGATATGGGAAGAAAAGCCAGAGAACGCGTAACAAAGTTCAGCATTCAGGAAATGGCACGCCAAACGGATAATCTTTATAAAACTTGTTTAGCGAAGAAGAGATAAAACTTTTTCTAAATTCGCAGGAGTATCAATACTCATTGAGTCAAATTCTGTTTCTGCCATTTTTATCCTGTATCCATGTTCAAGAACTCTAAGTTGTTCAAGTTTTTCAATCTTTTCAAGATATGTTTGAGGCATTTGGGAATACTTTAATAAGAAATGTTTTCTATAAGCATACATTCCCAAGTGCTTGTAGAATATGTCGGTTTTCTCTTTATCCCTTGAAAATGGAATGGGAGAGCGGGAAAAGTATAACGCAAAATTATCTTTATCCACAACAACTTTGACTACGTTCGGATCCGTCAACTCATTAATGTCAAATATTTTAGTCATTAAACTTGCCATATGAATATCTGAGTCTTCAGATATTGTCTCCGCAAGTTTTTCGATAGCTTGCGGCTCTATTAAAGGTTCATCTCCCTGCACATTGATGATAATGTCATCTTCACTTATATCAGGCATTTTCTTGACTACACATGCAATCCTGTCAGTGCCGGATTTGCAGCTTTTTGGAGACATTTCGACATTAGCTCCAAATTTTTGCACTATGCTTAGTATCCGTTTGTCATCTGTAGCTATGATTACCCGATGAATAAGTTTGGCACTAGACACTCTTTCATAGACATGTTGTATCATGGGCTTTCCGCAAATATCCTTGAGTGCTTTTCCCGGAAGTCTGGTGGATTCATATCTTGCAGGAATAACAGCAACTATTTTGGGCTTATGACTTTTCATAACGATATCATGCTATCATTATGCGCTGATTTTGACAAGCAGGAAAAGCATTGCAAGGAAAGAATAAGTATGCTATATTCTGCAGAATGTAGGGGCAGATCCATGTATCTGCCATGACTACGGGAGGAATTCTAAGATGTCTAGAAAGTGTACAGTTTGTGGAAAAGGACCAATGGCAGGCAATAACGTCAGTCATTCAAATAATAGAACAAGGCGGAGATGGCTTCCTAATCTACAGACAGTAAAGGCTTTGATTAAAGGGGAACCAAGACGCATAAAGGTTTGCACGCGGTGTATTCGTTCAGGGAAGATAGAAAGAGTCGTTTAGGTTCTAAACCTCATATCTTTTAAAATTAGCTGCAAGCTCTTTTTGCCCTGCCAAATATTTATCTGTGGAGTATAGATAATATCAATATGGTTTTGGGCTCTGTAACTATCCATATAATCAGCCATTCTAAATCCAATAGCTTCAAATTGTCTGCCCTGTTGGGATAACGTAAGTTTTATATGATTATCGCCGACTTTTCTGGGAGAGTAACCTAATTCAAGACCTTTTGCGATGAATACAGGTTTTGAGTTTCCCATTCCATAAGGTTCAAGATGTTCTATTTCGTCTAAAAACTTGTTTGTGATATTAGCTGGAGAAAGAGCTAAATCTATACGTAGCTTTGGTTGAAGATGTTCCTTAGTTATTAGTTTGGCTGCAATCCGGTTGATCTTATCTCTAAAATTTTCGATGTTATCTTTATTAATTGATAAACCCGCAGCATAAGAATGTCCGCCAAATCTTATCAGGCAGTCTTTGCATTCACGAAGAGCATCAATAAGCTTAAAGCCTGATATACTCCTTCCTGAGCCTTTTGCTTCTTTTTTCTGGGTGCATATAAGAATCGCTGGTCTGTGGAACATATCAACAAGTCTTGAGGCTACTATTCCAATAACTCCTTCATGCCACTCATTGCTTTCAAGTATGATAACATGTTCGTTATCAAAGTTAACCGAGCTTTTTACCATTTCAACAGCGCTGGCAAGCACCTCTTTCTCCGTTTTCTGTCTGTTGGTGTTTTCTATGCAAAGAAGCTTCGCTTTATCTGACGCAGTTTCCTGTGAATCTGTTGTGAGAAGCGTAACACTTTCCCGAGCGCTCTGCATTCTGCCCGCGGCATTAAGTCTGGGAGCTATCATAAACGCCACCTGTCCGCTTGATATCTTGTTCTGTTTTAGCCCGGATTCCTTGATCAATGTTTTAAGTCCAATGTTTTCCGAGGTTCTGAGTTTTGAGATTCCTAATTTGACAATTATTCTATTATCTCCTAAAAGAGGAACAACATCCGCTATAGTGCCTATTGCCGCAAGATCCATATATTTAAGAATCCCTTCAGAAGAGATATCTCCAAGAAGATGTTTTGCCATTGCTCTGCATAATTGAAACACAACACCTACGCCGGCAAGTTCAGAAAAAGGATATTTGGAATCAGCCCTTTTCGGGTTAACTACAGGATATTTTTGCGGCAGTGGTATTTCAACGGTATGATGGTCCGTAATTATAACGTCCGTTCCCATACTGATTGCAGCGTTAACCTCTTCAATAGAATTTGTTCCGCAGTCAACAGTGATAATAAGTTTTGCGCCATTTTTACATAAGTCTTTAATTATCTCAGTAGTAAGCCCATAACCTTCATTCATTCTGTTTGGAATGTAAAAATCAATATCCGCGCCAAAGTCCATCAAAAATCTATATAACAGGGCAGTAGATGTTATTCCGTCAGCATCATAGTCCCCGTAAATAATTATTCTTTCCTTATGTTCAACTGCTTTTAGAATTCTTTTTACGCTTGCTTCCACATCAGGCAGTAAAAACGGATCTGATAAAGCTTCTATTGCAGAATAAAGAAAATTTTCTGCGGCAGGGATGTCCTTTATCCCTCGATTTATAAGTATTTGAGCTGTATTCGGCATAATACCCAGCTTATCCGAGAATTCTCTCTGCAGCTCCGCATTAGCCTCATACATTTCCCATGTATAATTTTTCAAACCAGTTTCCTTGCCTTCTATTGTTTAATATGAAACGCATTATAAAACTCCCTACACTTAAAAGCAAACTAGATAAATTTTGATTACAAAGCAGGGGATATTTGATACAATCTTCCATTAGAAATGACGGTTCAACTTTATCAGGTATCTTAGATGAGTATCCAAACTACAGAAGCAATTGTTCTTAGGAGCATAAATTTTGCGGAATCCAGCAAAATCGTTACATTCTATACTTCTCAATTCGGAAAAATAAAGGGCATTGCAAAGGGTGCCAGAAGCGCAAAAAACAAGTTCGGCAGCAGCTTGGAGATATTCAGCCACATTGTTTTGATCTTCTATCAGAAGAAAACGGATATTCAGCTTGTTAGTCAATGCGATCTGAAGAATCCATTTTTAAATATACGAGATGACCTGATTAAGACAGCTTATGCGTCATATTTTATAGAACTTATCAACAAAACCATTGAAGGAGCTCAGGAAAGCGAACAGATTTTTGACTTGATTCTGAATGCGTTAATTACATTAGAAACAACCGGCGTAGAGCCGGAAGTTCTTGCGCATTTTTTTGAGATTAGACTTTTAAAAATGCTTGGATGCATACCTGTTTTTGATAGGTGTGTAAATTGCGGAGCGAAGATAGTCAATGGGAAATTTAGCTGCAGACTTGGAGGTATCCTTAATAATGAGTGCTGGGGCGCGGATGAAAGCGCTCCTCGTATATCCTTGGGAACTATACTGACTATACGGCACTTACAGGCATCGGGTTTTTCAAATCTTTCTCGCTTAAAACTAAATAAATTATCTAGCCAAGAGCTTAAACTAGTGCTAGAATCTTATATAAAATATACATTAGTCAGCAATCTTAAATCTTTGGATTTTTTGGAGCAAGTTGCGAATATATGACATTTCAAGAAATCATATCGGTTCTTAGTGAGTACTGGTCAAAACAAGGTTGTGTAATTGCTCAGCCATATGATATTGAAATTGGAGCAGGAACATTCAGTCCTTATACCTTTTTAAGAGTGCTTGATGAGAAACCATGGAAGACTGCCTACGTCCAACCGTCCAGAAGACCGACAGACGGCAGATATGGTGAAAACCCAAACAGACTTGGCCGATATTATCAATATCAGGTAATACTGAAACCTTCTCCTGACAATGTACAGGACCTGTATCTGAATAGTCTCAAAGAGCTGGGAATAAATCTCTCTAAACACGATGTACGGTTTGTCGAGGATGACTGGGAATCTCCCACGCTTGGCGCAACAGGACTTGGCTGGGAAGTTTGGCTTGACGGTATGGAGATAACGCAGTTTACGTATTTCCAGCAGGTTGGGGGGATTGAGCTAAATCCCATATCAGTTGAGCTGACTTATGGACTGGAGCGTATTGCAATGTATCTTCAGAAAAAAGACAATGTCTTTGATATTGATTGGACAAACGAGTTTAAGTATGGAGATGTTTACAAGAATAATGAAAGAGAATTTTCTGTATATAACTTTGAGAAGGCCGATACAAAGATGCAGCTTAAACTCTTCAATATGTACGAAAAAGAAGCAAGAAGATTGATAGATAAAAAACTGGTTCTTCCTGCATACGATTATACATTGAAATGCTCTCATACCTTTAACATTCTGGATGCAAGAGGAGTTATAGGTGTGGCAGAAAGAGCCCAATTCATACAAAGGGTAAGAAAGCTGGCTTGTATGTGCGCAAAGATTTATTTTGGAGAAGAATGAAGAATTTATTGTTGGAAATAGGGATAGAGGAATTACCAGCCTCGTATGTTAGTTTAGCGAGAAATGATATTGTTAGAATTGCCTTTGAGATGTTGAAAGAGGCAGGATTAAAATTTTCTAAAAGAAAAATTTTACTTGGCACTCCCAGAAGACTTGTTCTTTTTATTGAAGACCTAAGTGAAAAGCAGGAAGATAAGGAAATAACGGTTCTGGGTCCGCCATATGATAAAGCGTTTGATGAAAACAACAAACCAACTATGGCCGCAATTGGTTTTGCTAAAAAGTTCGATCTAAGTGTGAGTGATTTAAAAATAGAAGAGACAAAATCAGGGAAATATGTTTTTGTAGAGAAGATTGAAAGGGGAAAATCAACGGCGGAACTTCTTCAAGATTTAGTACCGCAGATAATAGAGTCAATATCTTTTCCGAAGACTATGAGATGGGACGATTCAGGTGTTAGGTTTGCGAGACCGATAAGATGGTTGATGTGCTTGTATGGAAAAGATGTAATTCCTGTTAAGTTTGGAAAACTTGAAGCATGTAATATTACATACGGACATCGTTTTCTTGCCCATGATGCAATAAAAATCAACAGCGCAGATATTGATGAATACGCAAAAAATCTGGGCAGTGCTTTTGTTATTGTTGATTACGTTACAAGAAAGAGAGAGATAGAGCAGAAATTAGTTTCTATTCTGAATAAGTATAACGGAAGCAGTGATCCGTCTTTTGATCCAAAACTTTTGGATACTGTAACTGATCTGGTTGAATATCCAAATGTTCTGGAAGGAACTTTCCCTAAAAAGTTCTTGGATGTTCCTGACATTGCGCTTGAGGCGGCAATGAAATCACATCAAAAATATTTTCCCGTAAAAGATGAACAAGGTTTGCTTACCAACAAATTTGTTTTTATCTCCAACATGAAAGGCAGTGAAAATAATATTATAAAAGGTAACGAGAAAGTTCTTAATGCGCGGCTTGCCGATGCCAAATTCTTTTGGGATGAGGATAGGAAAATAAGTTTGGAAGAGCGGGCAAAACAGATAATGGATGCAAAAAATGTTCATCAGTTTGGAACCTTGCCTAAAAGGATCAGGGCGATAGAAAGATTAGCAAAAGTAGTAAATAAGAATGTGCGCGCAGATAAAGAAATACTTAAAAGAATATGTAAATTATGCAAAGCTGATCTAGGAACTCATATGGTTGATGAATTTCCAGAACTTCAGGGAAGAATAGGCGGAGAGTATGCCGCCTTGGAGAGCGACGAAGATAAAAGAGTTGTTTGGGGAATTTCGTATCATTACTATCCTCGATTTTCCGACGATTCTCTTTCTGTATCTAAAGAGGCCGATGTGGTTTCTATATCAGATAAGATGAATGCGATTGTGTCTCATGTTATTGAGAATGAGAATTCAATAACAGGTTCAGGTGACAAGTTCGCCTTAAGAAGGCAGGCAATAGGAATTCTCAGAATAATCATTGAAAACGGATACGACATTGATCTTGAGAATATAATTAATGAGTGCATAAAACTTTATAAAATTAGTGAAGATGAGCATGAAAGGATTTTTTGCCTGATTGTTGATTTCTTCAAACAAAGATTAAAGAATTATCTTTTGGGCGCGGAACAACATAGATATGATTTTATTGACGCGGTGATTAATACTGCTTCTTTTGAGCCTACAAAGAAATGCAAAATTTTAGAGGCGCTTTCTGATGTTAGCAGGAGTGATAATTTTGAATCAATAACAACCTCTTTCAAGCGCATTTCCAATATTCTAAAACAGGCAAGAGGAAGGGGAATAGAGTTCATTTATTTTAACAAGAGAAAACTTGTTGAGCCTGAAGAAAAGGAGCTTGCTAAAAACTTTTTGAATATTAATAAAAGCGTAAAAAAATCAATAAAGAACAGAGACTATACTAAAGCATTCATCCAAATTATAAGTCTAAGAAAACCTCTGGATGATTTTTTTGATAAAGTTATGATAATGGACGAAAATCATGACTTAAGAAACAACCGCCTCGCATTTCTACAGGAAATAGAGAACATGTTTTCACAGCTTGCCAATTTCTCATATGTGGTGACAGAAAAATAAAAAAGGGAGAAGTAAAACTATGGTTGGAGAAGGGATAACAGCAATAAATGAAAAAGTTCAGAAAGAAAGTGGATTTGTCCGAAGTTTAACTTCAGAGATCGGAAAGGTAATTATAGGTCAGGAATATCTTGTTAACAGACTTCTGGTTGGGCTTCTGGCAAACGGACACGTGTTGGTAGAAGGAGTTCCCGGTCTTGCCAAGACAACAGCAATAAAGACATTGTCGCAGGCAATAAAAACAAAATTTCAGAGGATACAGTTTACTCCCGATCTCCTGCCTGCGGATTTAATTGGAACATTGGTCTATAACCCAAAAGACGGAAATTTCACAACAAAAAAAGGACCGATTTTCTCTAACATCATTCTGGCAGATGAAATAAACAGAGCTCCCGCAAAGGTTCAAAGCGCGCTTTTGGAAGCAATGCAGGAAAGACAGATTACAATTGGCGAAGATACATTCAAATTGGATGAGCCGTTTCTTGTTATGGCTACACAGAATCCCATAGAGCAGGAAGGAACTTATCCATTGCCGGAAGCGCAGGTAGACAGATTTATGCTTAAGATAAATATAACCTATCCTAGCATGGAAGAAGAGCACAAGATATTAAAAATGATGAGTTATACAAATAAGAAGATAGAAGTGTCTCCTGTCGTTGATCCTGCGGATATTATTAAAGCTCGTTCTGTAGTTGATGAAATCTATGTCGATGAAAAAATAGAAAAATATATTCTTGACATTGTTTTTGCCACAAGGGATCCGAAGAAATATAAGTTAGATGAGCTCAGCAGCCTTATTCAGTACGGAGCTTCTCCACGCGCAAGTATATATTTAACTGTTGCTTCAAAGGCTCATGCTTTTATTCAGGGCAGAGGTTATGTTACTCCGCAGGATATTAAATCTATTGGACAGGATGTGCTGAGGCATCGGGTAATTATCAGTTACGAAGCGGAGGCAGAAGAAAAAACATCAGAGGATATCATTAAAAAGATATTCGATGAAATAGAAGTCCCGTAAAGATGATTCCGAAAGAAGTCCTTAAACAAGTTCGCCGTATTCAGATAACTACTTCCCGTATGGTTACCGACGTGTTCGCAGGTCAGTATCAAAGCGTTTTTAAGGGAAGCGGGATGGAGTTTGACGAAGTCAGAGAATATCAGCCGGGTGACGAGATCCGCAGTATTGACTGGAATGTTACCGCCAGAACGGGACGGCCTTATGTTAAGAAATTTGTAGAGGAAAGAGAATTAACTGTTATGCTGCTTCTGGACATGTCTCTTTCATGTTCTTTCGGAACAACAAAACAATTGAAGAGTAAGCTGGCGGCAGAACTTTGCTCGCTCCTTGCGTTTTCTGCAATACAAAACAATGATAAAGTAGGGCTGATTATTTTTACGGATAGAATCGAAAAGTTCATTCCTCCAAGGAAAGGATTGAGCCATGTACTGCGGGTTATCAGAGAGGCGCTTTATTTTAAACCGAAGGGAAGCGGAACAAATATTAAAGCAGCCTTGGAATATCTTGGCAAGATCACAAGTCGCAAGACAGTCACCTTTATTGTTTCCGATTTTTACGATTCTGATTTTAAAAAAGCTCTTTCAATTGCAAATAAGCGGCACGATATTATAGCTATGACAATAACTGATCCATTGGAAATAGAACTTCCAAATATTGGTATTATGAAATTGGATGATGCTGAAACTGGAGGAAGCTGTCTAATAGATACTTCCAACGCTGGCTTAAGGAAAGATTATCACAAAAACTCACTTCGGAGATTTCAGGAAAGGAAAAAACTGTTTCAATCTATAAACGTAGATAGCATTGATATCCGCACGGATATTCCTTATTCGAAAACATTAATTGGCTTTTTTAAAATGAGAGAAAGAAGGATGCGTTAGATGAAATCACCTTTAGATATTCGCGACATAGAAGGCCCTGTCAGTTTTCCTGAGAAATGGACAGCATATCTAATCATCATTGCGGCAGTAGCGTTTGTTTTGCTGATTGTTTGGTTATTAAAGCTTTTTTTGAAGAAAAAGAAAAAATCTAAGGAAGTACTTCTCCGAAAATCGGCGCATGAATTAGCTTACGAAATGCTTGAAAATCTCAAAAGAAAGGACTTGGTCAAACAGCGCAAGGTCAAACAATACTATGTCGAATTATCGCTTATTGTAAGACACTATCTTGAAAACAGGTTTGACATAAGAGCTCCTGAAATGACTACGGAAGAGTTTTTGCTTGAGATCAAAGAATTTAAGGAATTATTTGGTAAACGCAGAAATTTTCTAAAGGAGTTTTTATCGCACTGCGATATGGTTAAGTTTGCTAAATATGGTCCGAGTGAATCGGAAATCGATTTAAGCTTTCAGTCTGCGAAAAAACTTGTAGATCAAACTAAAATAGAAGAAAAACAAGGGGAATAATGACTTTTAGAAATCCGTGGGTTTTTACATTTTTGTTGTTGCTTATTCCCTTTGTTATGTACACAAAAAAGAAGGTTAAGATTCCCAGTTTTAGATTTTCATCAGATAAACTTTTAGGGGGTTTGGGAAGCTCTTTTAAATTAAAGCTGGCTCAAAATCTTATATTTCTGAGAGCAACAGCTATTTTCTTTGTAATAATTGCCTTAGCCGGACCGCAATCGCCTATAGAGGAATCCAAGATTCAAACCGAGGGGATTGATATTGTTTTGGCTGTTGACTGCTCAACCAGTATGCTTGCAGAAGACTTCAAACTTAATGGGAGGAGACAGAACAGGCTTGAAGTGGTAAAGGATGTAGTAAAGAATTTTGTTCAGGGAAGAAAGAACGACAGAATTGCTCTTATTGCGTTT
>DAOVHI010000142.1 GCA_030671985.1 bacterium | reverse complement strand
GCAACCCGTTCCCATATCAAGTGCTATCCATTCTTTGTTTGGCTGGAGCGCCACCTTTTTTAGCGTTGCATCAACTAGTGTTTCGGTCTCAGGTCTAGGAATTAATACTTTTTCGTTCACCTCAAAATCCACAGACATAAACTCTTTATGCCCTGTCAAATATGCAATTGGTACGTGCTTCGATCTTTCCAAAACAAGTTTTCTAAAAATGTCTAGTGTGCGTGTATTAATGGCACTATCCCAATTAAGATACAAAAATATTCTTTCTTTGTTTAAAAGATGCGATAACAAAACCTCTGCATCCAAACGTGGAGAGGGGATATTATGCTTTGCGAGATAATCCGTTGAGCGATGAACTAGTTCTTTAATCTTCAAGCTTAAAACCCGCTGACAACTCGGCTTCTATTAACTCATCCATATCACCTTGGAGAAAAGCCTGAAGCTTATGAAAAGTAAAATTTATACGATGATCTGTAACTCGCGCTTGAGGAAAATTATACGTGCGAATCTTTTCGCTTCTATCTCCTGTACCAATCTGTTTTCTCCTATCCTGAGAAATCTGTTTTTGCTGGTCATCTTTAACTTTATGAAGAATGCGCGCTCTTAATACTCTCATTGCTTGAACTCTGTTCTTATGCTGGGATCTTTCGTCCTGACACTCAACAACCATGCCCGTAGGTATGTGAGTTATTCTGACCGCCGAATCTGTTTTATTAACATGCTGACCTCCAGCTCCTGAGGCTCTATACGTATCAATCTTTAATTCCTGCGGAGTTATTGCAACCTCTACATCTTCAGGTTCAGGGAGTACTGCTACAGTAACAGTGGATGTATGAATGCGGCCGCTGGTTTCAGTAACTGGAACTCTTTGGACACGATGCGTTCCGCTTTCGAATCTTAATCTTCTATAAACATCCTTTCCTTTTACTGCAAAAACCACTTCTCTAAAACCACCCAATTCTCTTAGATGCGACGATAAAACTTCAATCTTCCATCCTTGCTTTTCGGCATACTTGCTATACATACGAAATAGATCTTCGGCAAAAAGACTGGCCTCATCTCCACCTGTCCCGCCGCGTATTTCCATAATAATATTTTTGTTCCAATCGCGCGCCTCCGGATCCAGTAACACACGAAGATCATCCTCTATTGTCCCTTTTTTAGCTTCCAAATCCGATATCTCTGACTCAACAAGTTCCAGAAAATCTTTATCTTCATCAGGGTTCGACAGAATTTCTTTGTTCTTTGATATATCCTCTAAAACTTCCCTGTATTTTTCATATTCCTTTATTACATCCTTTATATCCGTGTATTCCTTGGCATACTTCTGATGTTTGACTCTATTGGATATGACATGGGGATCACTCATTAGCTTAGTGAGTTCATCACCCCTTTTTTTTATACTGTCTAATTTATCTAATAACATAACAAATCAGCAAATTCTGCTCTTCCTCTTTGGTAGGATAACATCCCCCTAAATCCCCCTTCGAAGGGGGAATGGTTTTGCCGCAGACGAAACTATGGGGATGTAAAAAGATCTTAGAGATTGTATTTTTTCTTAAATCTGTCAACTCTTCCTGCACTATCAATAAACTTCTGTTTGCCTGTATAAAAAGGATGACACTTTGAACAAATTTCTACTCTGATATTTTTTTTCGTGGAACGAGTACGAATAACCTCTCCACAGGCGCATGTAACAGTAGTTTCGCAATATTCAGGATGAACACCTTTCTTCATAATACTTCTTCCTTATTTTGTTTTAAATGAAGATGATAATAACATATACTTTGTATTGCTTCAATTACTTATTGACTGAAATTATAAAAATAGCTATTATGACCCCGTTAATATGGCGGCATAGCCAAGCGGTAAGGCAGAGGTCTGCAAAACCTCTATTCAGCGGTTCGAGTCCGCTTGCCGCCTCTAAATATTACTGCCGGAGTGGCGAAATTGGCAGACGCAAGGGACTTAAAATCCCTCGAACTTTTAGTTCATGCCGGTTCAAGTCCGGCCTCCGGCACTTTGCTTTTTGTCCTGTTCCTCTTTAATCCTTTTTCTGCCTTCTTCGAAAAACGGCTCGCAGAATTCGCTTGTCCATGTTCTGTCCTGAAAACTGCGATTCTTTACGGTATTTAAAAAATCCTGAAATTGTTCAAAATACGAACCATAAATGTGAAAGCTGTCTGTTATGTCGGCATATCTGCCAACAACAACTTGTTCATGAATTTTCTTGCTTATACGAGCAGCTACTAGTTTCTGCAAGTCGGTTAAGGCGAATATATTCATAAATGCAGCCTTAAAACCGTCTCTTGAACGCCAATGCGTGTTCATATTCAATACCAATTCCTTATGCTCCCCTTTTGAAAGTCTAAACCAGCATCTTTGAAGACACGGTGGATCATAAGTAGGCGGATCGGTTTTAGGATTCCATGTTATTGCCTGAGCTCTACGGCTATACGGAGTCTGTGCGAGCTTATTTACAATATAGTCTATTTGATTAATCTCCGTATTTTCTGTCTCATATCCGAAAAGTCGTTTGTGATATGTATACGTCCACTTTCCTTCTTTGGGACTAATCCAGTGATCATGAACTCCTTCCACAACTTCCTGGCGGTAGACCTCCAATTCCTCAAGTCCCGCTGGAAAAGCGCGATGAATTCGCGGCTCGGAAAATGGCTCATCTACAACCATTATCATTGTACAATCTCTGCTTGGAGGATCATCTTTTTTATCGTACTCTGTTTTTATTTTGAGACCTTTGTTCCACGTCTCAAGCACTGCCTTCTCCCACGCCTCTGCTAAAGTTTTACCTCTGACAGATATAACAGGTATATTTCCTGTACTTATCATACTTATTTCTCCCTCACATCTTGTACTTACTAAAATCCTCTGCATTAAGATCTTTTAAAAGGCTTTTTGAATCTTCTATTTTCCCTTCAGCTTCCGCAACATTAATCGTTGTAGCCCGCTCAATCACTTTTTCATCAACAAGAATAGGAACTTCATAATCAAACAAAGGAACCCTTGCTTTTTTTCCAACTAAATTTTTATATCTCTTATCTTTAGAATTAACAAAAACCGCAATACACGCTCCTAATAATTCAGGCCTTGTTGTAGCAACCAACAAAT
>DAOVHI010000007.1 GCA_030671985.1 bacterium | reverse complement strand
TGCATCTTATTTTCACTTTTTCTTTGAGTACACGTATCTTTTCAAATCTGACAAGCTGTCCGTCTAGTGGCAGCTTTATTGATACAGGAGTGCGGCCGGTCGCTGTTATCTTTTGCTCAAATCTTCGCGTTGCCTGATTCTGAAGC
Organism: bacterium; assembly: GCA_030671985.1. Lineage (GTDB taxonomy): Bacteria > JAHJDO01 > JAHJDO01 > JAHJDO01 > JAHJDO01 > JAHJDO01. Next base: position 18,474 of record DAOVHI010000007.1, on the reverse strand, counting down.
TGGCGTGATGCTTGTTCTGAAGAAACACGCGGCATCCCTGGCGCGGCAGCTGTTCTGACCGAAGAAAATTGATCCACCATCTTAGCATCGCTAATAAAGTCACCCTTCCGATATTTGCCTTCCTTTGGCAAATACAATTCGCACATTAAATGTATAACGGGAATATCCGAAAGAGTAGGTAATTGTATAGCGGCGCTGCCCCTGCCCCTTAAGTCGGGTTTAGTTCCATCTTCAGCATAAATAACTTCTACGCCAACATAACCGCTGCCTCGAGTAGCATCCATTAGAGGGATTAACAATTCTCCCTTTTTTCCCTGCATGACCTTGATTGATTTACCTGCAATACTGGCGCTCCATAATTCACTGCCTTCAGGAAGAGAGAGAGGCATGAACTGGTTGCCGTTATTGCGTATGGAATAGAAAACGCGGGTAAGCCGCCGACCATCGGATGTCATCATTATCGTGTGCAGAGCGCTGTCGGCTATAAGCGAAAGCACAGACATGTCTTCATGGCGTTTGACATTAAGAGAAAGACTGTATGGCTGTTCAACGTATTTATAGCCTAGAATCAACGGCTGGGCAGTCATGGTTTTTAATAATACAGGCAGTTCGTTGATGTCTATGGCAACGATGCCGTCTGCTTTATCGGTGGCAACTTCTACATCCGTTAATGTCTCAATACCGATGAATCCCTTTTCTCTCTCAACACCCAAACTATGAACAACAGGGATAGTCAAAATACTGCCGTCTAACTTAATAGGTTTTTCGTAGACAATGTTTAATTTATAATTACCTTTGATCTTGTAGGAGAATTCCACTTCTAACATACGCCGACCGGATATTTCTATTGTTTTCCAGTCGCGGATACGGTCTCCGGTAACGGACAAAATATTGACATCTTTCGGGATGGACAGTTTTAAACCGTTTATCCACGAACGCAATATGGAATAGCGGGCTACAGTATTACAGTGCAGTAAGCCTTCTAATATTGAACAAACAGTATTGGTCTCAGAATAGAGCCTCGCGTCTTTCTCTTCAAGTTCAGGACGAGCCCTTTTCCAGACTAAATCAATGCGATTTATTGGAGGATAGGTAGCTTTGAGTATTGTCTTTTCCCCCTGCGCAACTAGTTCCTTATGTTGAGAATTGACTACATCAACTTCCAGTTCCTCTCCCTTTATCTCTATTACGGCACTTGTGGCTGTGGTGCGGGGAACATCGAAAGAAAGACGACGCACGCCTTCTTTCTCATGAACCTTCATGGAAAATTTTGCTTCGATTATCCCTTTGCCCTTGTGTTTGGTTATTATTTCGTACCATTGGCTTCCGGCATAAAGATAAACAGGTTTGCCGTTTAAAGTAACTTCACTTACAGCCACGGAAACAGGCAGAATTGGAATCTTTACCCAGCCAAATCTGGCAAATGTTTCGTAATTGAGCTTCATGGTAAAAACAGCGTTTTCATCGTTTGCAGTTCCTGTGTAGGAACTGGACTTTAATATTATATTGCCGGAGATAGGTACAGCTAACTGGTAATTAATTACTGAGAATATTTTTAGACCGGCTCCAGCAATAAGCGCGACGAGCAAAAATAAAAAAATGTATTTCAAGCATCCCGTTCTTTTCTTTCCTTCCCTAACTTCCTGTTTTTTTTCTGATTTCCCCGCTGAAGAAGGGATTGATTCTTTTGACACGGTCAGTCTAGCAGGCTTGCCTTTATCTTTCTCGTTCATTTTGTTACCTCCATAGTTATTGTTAACTTTTCATCTGCCTTGACCAGCAGTTTCTCAAACTTATATGTCTCTCCCAACGGCATTGCGATATCCATACGATTGACGGCATAAACGCTTTCCACCTCTTTCTGTGTCATTTTCTCCAGTATATCACTGTTGAGCGTCAAGACAAGACCGGTATTATTTGCTCCTCCGGCAACTAAACCGGATATGCCGCCTAATACTGCGGTCTGTCCGCGTTTAATACGCACGGCAGTTTTGTCTTCTATGAGACTGCCGTCAGAACCGAGACGCGGCAAAGTAACGTAAAAATCTATGTATTCGTCGTCTACAATCACCTGTTGAACACGGATATATTTTGTGCCTTGAGAACTGGCAAATGGGATATTTAATACACTGTTTTCATTTACTTTAACAGTATTTGAAGCCAAAAAATTCCCAGCGTCGTAGCCTTCATTCAGCATATCTATGATTGTGTTTTCCTGCACAGAGTCAAGATTCATTCTGTTATAACCTGCCGAATTAAATTTGTTTAGATCAAAAAAATTGGCGGTATTCTGCCAATTGGAATATTCATCGTTAGCCGTTTGAGTAAGAGATTCTGCTCTGTTCTTAAATATTTCGCCGCCGCTCCCACTTAAAGTATCAGGTACCAGAAACAGATTGTAGCGAAGCAGTAAAGAACGAGTGTCAGCGACAAATAGATACGGTTTCTCTTTGTACGTCTCAATCTGAGACCTAATACGAGATTCCTTCTGCATCCCTTCACTTATCCTTTTAAGTTTCTTGTCCGATAATTTCCCTCCTATAGGGGCACTAGACGTAACAACTTCTTCTTTCCGCTGCAGCAGCCTCTGAACGTTTTCTCCCAGTTGCAGCGCTCCTTTGCTGGCAATGTTCGACTCTAATGCCAGCGAAATATCTTTTCTGGCCTTTTTTAAACGGCCGGATCTATACGCTTTTTGGGCTTCACGCGAATATCCTGCGGATAATTTTTGTTTGATGACAATATCCCCATTGATCTTTGCGCTCTTCATGTTCTGTTCTTTGCTTTCTATTCTGCTTCTTTCTGATTTAGCCACTTTCGTTGAATAATCAGCAACTTTTTTATACAATTTTCCGAAGTCAATTTGTTTAAATTTTTCTTCCATAACCTGTGGTTTAGGCATGACTGCTTGTGATTTTCCCTTTGTAACCTCCCTAACTACATCCATGGCCTCAACATCCATGACATAAGATTGATCGCCGCAAGAAATACTACCGGATTCGTTTTCGGCAGCAACAGCCCGTGCGTATTCTAAAATGCGCACGACCTTCTCATCGGCAAACTGATCTACTCTCGAAACGTTCATCTGTTTCCATTTTATTTTACTATCCTGCGGCAGAATAAGTCGCCATTTAAGATATGAGGCAGGAACTCCAAGAATAGGCAAAGTAACTGATACTTGTTTGTCCGTCTGCGCTTTCCTATCAAGAATATAGCATATATCTATAGGAAAGGTTACGTAACCGGAAAAACTTTCAATAGATTTTTCAAGACGAAGCAAAATTGTCTCGTCTTTGAGACGCAACGGCTTGATGGGTTTATCCATAGAATAAACAGAACACAAGACAGCTCCTCCAGGTAATTTCATGGTCATAAACTGGTTATCAGCATTTCTTACCTGAAGAGTAACTCTCACTATTTCTTTGCCCAACGGAGAGAAATATACCTCATATTCCGCCTCGTCCACAGCAGTACTAACCGACTCAGCCTGTCCGTACCTAATAAAAACCAGATTGAGTCTATATTTGTTATTGGTGTGATGATATGCCTTGAATACAGGAACATCTGTTTCTTTGATTAACTGAGCGGGAACATCCGACGGAGCGATTTCTCTCATACCTGTTTCTTCCACTGCCACGATCTGCAATTCTTCCCTGCTGCCTATAACAATATATTCATCTTCATTAAGAGTTTCAACCGGTCGTGCAGTGAATATCTCGGACATCCGGTCTTTGTATCCTATCGCATAACTTATTTCCAGCCGATATTCCCCTTTTAATGGAGAAACAAGATCTATGCGGACTGTTTGCTGTCCGCCTTCTTTTTCTATCTTTGTAAAATGGATACCTCTTCCTTTCACTTCTATTTCCCGACAGTCTTCCGCCAGTATCAAGCGCAGGCTGGAGATATAGCCGTCCCTTACATGATAATCGCATATGGTCCTGTAATAAGCAGTGTTATCTTCAATCTTCACAATACTATAGCGACTGGCAAAAATTCTGGCTTTTTTTGCACCTGTTTTGCTTCGCTGCCAATTGATATTAATTTCGTTAGCAGGAGGCAGGATAAGAGACACGCTTTTTGGCATATCTTTAGTCTCGAATTCGTTAAAACTCAGACCGTTTAAAACAACATGCCTATTTAGAATACCGCGTAATTCAATTCTGTTTTTGGAGGCACGCGGCACAACTAATCGAAGATTGTGTTTGCCCTCAATTTTTTCTATATTCTTTACAAATTCTATACTGATTATGGATTCTTTGCGGCGTTTCATAGAAACGACATAAAATCCGTCTTTTTCTATAACAGGTCTTTCCATTCCGTTTATCGTAAGCCCTGTCAGAGCTACATGGGAAGAAAGCAGACGGAATTTGCCGCCGCGAAACGAGCGCACCTTAAAATCCGCTCTACCCTTAAGAGAATCACTGCTGATATCCAAAACATAGTTTGCCTGTTCACAATACAAAGGAACAGGGCTACTGCGAACCAGACCCAATGATTTAAGAACAGAGAAAGCCGCAATAATAACCAGTAAAAAGATGAAGAGTTTGAAAATTTTCACTTGTTTCAAATATACTCTTCAAAAACATTACCTGTCAATAAATTAATACTCTTGCTTTTTGCAACCCTATATATTAGTATTATTCAGCATCGTGGTGGGTGTAGCTCAGTTGGCAGAGCGCCAGATTGTGGTTCTGGAAGTCGCGGGTTCGACTCCCGTCACTCACCCCAAATCGCGCCTGTAGCTCAGCTGGATAGAGCGGCAGACTTCGAATCTGAAGGTCGCCCGTTCGAATCGGGCCAGGCGTACTGAGGAAAAAGTGAAACCAAGTATATACAGCAGAATCGCAGACGCTCTGGATTATACAGGAGAGGTCTTAATACTATTAGCAAAAACTGTATATTGGTGTAAGTCTGCATTTAAGAATCTGAAGCCTATCGCAAAACAAATGCTGGAAATGGGCGTTTATACGCTTCCTATCACGTCTTTAATATTGCTTCTTACAGGAATGGTACTCGCATTTCAAACGGGAACTGAGCTTTCCAAATATCACATCCAGCATCTGATAGGATCAATAGTATCAGCTTCTATGTGCAGGGAAATGGGACCTGTTCTTACAGGACTTATAGTTGCAGGAAGAGTTGGCGCGTCAATGACAGCAGAACTTGGAACAATGCAGGTGTCTGAGGAGATAGACGCTCTCAAAACACTGGCAATAAACCCTGTCAGATATCTGGTAATGCCAAGATTTCTGGCATGCATAATCATGCTTCCTATTCTGGTTATATACTCAGATTGCGTAGGCATGGCGGGAGGATTTATTGTATCAAAATTCCGAATAGGAGTGGACACCACTACATACTTAGACAGCATCAAAAACTACTTAACAATAAAAGACATATATAGCGGATTAGTAAAGGCATTTGTTTTTGGCATAATTATCTCAATAGTATCATGTCATCAGGGATTTAGAACCAGAGGCGGAGCTGAAGGTGTTGGTAAATCAACTACCTCTTCTGTTGTCATTTCGTTTCTATTGATTGCAATGTTTGATTACTTCTTAACCAGTATGTTTTTCTAAAAGAGCTAAAAAAATGATAGAAATAGATAAGCTGGACGAAAAAATTAGTTTCGATGAACGTAGAAGATATTCTCGTTTGCCGATTGAAATAAATATATTAATAAGCACTGAGCTTTCCGAACATACAGCCCTCACGCACAAAGAAGAAAGAAAATCCAAAGATATAAGCGATGGAGGTATTTGTTTTAAAACCCAAGAAGGTTTAAAACCCGATTCTCTAATATATTTAAGGTTCTCTCTTCCCGACAGCAGTAAAGAGGAGATAACTGCAAAAGGTATTGTGAAATGGCAGAGGGCAATAGTGACCTCAAGCGGGGAAAAATATTATGAAACCGGTCTGGAATTTGAGCATATAGAGAAAAACGCAGTGCAAAGAATTGTTAAGTTTGTAAAAGTTAAAGAAATAATAATCAATATTGTTGACCTGCACAAAAGTTTTGGATATGAAAAGATATTAGAAGGAGTTAATCTTAAAATCAGACGCGGAGAAACTATTGTTGTTATTGGATGCAGCGGATGCGGAAAAACTGTGCTTCTAAGACATATAATTGGACTTGTAAAACCGGATTCGGGAATACTGGAAGTTGACGGGATTGACATTGCGAAAATTTCAGATAATGAGCTTAATAAGATCAGAAGAAAATTTGGTATGCTTTTTCAGTCTGCTGCACTGCTTAATTCTCTTACTGTTGCAGAGAACATAAAATTGGGCTTGAAAGCGCATACAAATCTGAGCGAAGAAGATATGAATAAAATAGTCAAAAATAAGCTCGGAATAGTTGGTTTAGACGGTACTCAAAATTTAAAGCCTGCTGATTTAAGCGGAGGTATGAAAAAACGAGTTGGACTTGCAAGGGCAGTTAGCATGGATCCCGAAATTATGTTTTATGACGAACCGACAACCGGACTTGATCCGGTTAGATCGGATTCCATCAATAAGCTTATTTTAGGATTTGAGAATACGTTGAACACTACGTCAATAGTAATAACTCATGATATGGTAAGCGCATATCAGATTGCAGATCGCATAGCAATGTTATATAATGGTGAGATTATTCAGGTGGGCACTGTTCAGGAAATTAAAAATACTGACAATCCCATTGTCAAACAGTTTATTACAGGAAGCAATGTTGGCCCTATAACTGATAAAGAAACTGAACTCACGATTTAAATCGTGAGTTTAAAGAATATGGAGGTATGCTTTGAATACTGAAAAGAAAGTTGGAATAGCGTTTTTTGTAGGCATTATACTGCTTATGGCTCTAACCTTTTGGGTGGGTAAAATTAGAGTATTTGAAAGCGGATACATAATAAAAGTCAACTTCAGCCAGATAGGCGGACTCAAGAGAGGAGATACGGTAACATTAGCTGGAATGAAAGTGGGACGCGTTGAAGACTTCGATGTAAAAAATAATAAAATACAGGTTTCATTATGGATCAAAAAAGAAACAATACTTAGGCAAAATTCCGCATTTAGCATCAATGACGTAAGCCTCATGGGAGGCAAGTACGTTGGCATTACAATGGGAACTACGGACAGCCCTGTTCTAAAACCTGACAGCGTTGTTGATGGAGTGGACCCTTACCAATTACATCAACTCTTTACCAAAGCGGGAGAGATATCGGAAACTATTGGGAATCTTACGAAGAAAGTCGAAAGAGGAGAAGGAACAGCAGGTAAACTCTTAACCGATGAAGAACTCTATAAGAATACTTCTGAATTTATGAAGTCAGCAAAAGAAACATCTGACAAAGCGCAAAAAGTCATCGATGAATTTGAGGGAATTGGAACGGAAGTAAAAGAGACGGTTAAAACGATCAAAAAAATCGTAAAAAAAATCGATAAAGGCGAGGGCACTGTTGGTAAACTAATTTATGATGAAGAATTGTATGAGGATGCTAGAAAAACTGTGAAATCGGCAAAATCAGCATCTGAGGACGCAAAAGATGTTCTTGGTAAAATGAGAGAAATAAAGACATGGCTGGGCGGCGAAAGCGTATATTCTGCCAGAGAGGGATCTTTTAGAAATAAAGGCTATATAAGAATTGAACCTTCTGATGATAAATATTATCTTGTTGGAGCAAGCAAGCTTGGCACGGGCAATTCAAAAGAAGAGAGATATAAAACCGAATATGATGTACAGCTTGCGTTAAAATTCTTTGACAATAATCTGACAGTCAGAGGCGGACTGATAAACTCAGGCGCAGGGCTTGGAGCGGATTATATGCTCCCAGATAAAAAAACCTTTATCACGGTTGAAGGACACAGCGCTATTTACAGCTCTCCATTCTTCCTTAGAACAAATCTGAGCTATAAAATATGGGAAGATAGAAGTTATTATGTAATTGCCGGAGCGGAAGATATTCTGGATAATCCTTCATTCATAGCAGGTATAAAAATAGAATACAATGATCAGGACATCAAATATCTTGTTGGCTTAATGGGCGCAGCAAGATAATACCAATATTTTATGCGAATACTAACCCGCTATATTTTAAGAGAATTCATAGCCCCTTTCTTCTCAAGTCTGTGTGTCTTTACGTTTATTCTGTTTATGGGAAACATGTTCAGACTGGCAAATATGCTGGTTAATGAGCAAATTAGTATACTCGGCCTATCAAAACTAGTTGTATACCTTCTCCCCTTTCTTCTAACATATACCTTACCAATGGCAGTGCTTGTAGCTATCCTTACCTCTATTGGCAGACTATCTTCCGATAATGAAATCATTGCCATGAAGGCAAACGGAATAGATCCTTATAGAATAATCACACCTCCAATCCTTGCTATTGGTATAATATTGTGTTTAATCTCCTGGCCGTTAAATAATACAATTGCTCCTAAAGCAAACTTTTCTTCAAAGAAATTATTTAAAGAAATTGGCATTTTGAACTCCTCAGCTCTTCTAAAAGAAAAAACCCCGATGAAGATATTTAAGGGTTACACTTTTTATGCCGATAAAATTAGAAACAAAATTCTATACAATGTGGTAATTCACCAGTCAAAACCAGACTCCTCGGTGAGAACGATAACTGCAAAACAAGGACGTTTTATATCTGACCCAAAAAATGAGAGTATGATTCTTAAGTTAGAAAACGGCTCTGTTGAAGAGTTTAATCCCAAAAATCCAAACGAATATTTTAAATGCTCTTTCAAGATTTATCCTATAGATTTCGGTTCACTTGTATATGGTACAATTAAATTAAAAAAGAGCGCTATTGAAATGACTTCTAACGATTTGAAAAACAAAATCATGAATACAAAGACTAATGCGAATAAATTATCCGTGGAATTATATAGAAAAGCTTCTCTTTCTTTTACATTTATTCCGTTTATCCTAATAGGCATTCCTTTGAGTATTAGATATCGCCGCAGCAGTAAATTTGCGGCTATAGGCATAGGTATACCTGTTATTTTCCTTCACTACTTATTGATGATGCTGGGATCAATAATAGGTCAAAAAGGCTACATACCGCCTGTTGTGGCAATGTGGCTGCCAAATATCATAATTGCGACAATAGGAATATATTTAATTTATAAAACCAGTTATAGCCATAGGTAGAAAAATGAAAGTTATAGATCGATATCTCATAAAAAGTTTTTTGTGTTCATTCTTCTGCTGCCTAACGGCATTTATGTGTTTATATCTGATAATAGATCTAATAAGCAATACACCCGAATTTGTATCAGAAGGCGCAAAATTCATTGACATTGTAAACTATTACAGGAACATGCTGCCGGATATGTATATAAAGCTAATGCCCATCTCAACTCTTATAGGCATAATAATAACCTTAAATTACCTCAATAAACATAACGAGTTGATGACATTGTGGGCTAGCGGAGTGAGTTCTGCGAAAATTTTAATGCCATTTTTATTGGTTTCCGCAATTATAAGTCTAGCGTCTATCCCTGTGAGTATGAATATTGCTCCCAAATCTATGGCAAAAGCGCGCTATATATGGAAAGTCAATATTGGCAAGCAATACAAAATTAAAAAGAAAATATGGACTGACTTCTCATTTTTGGATGTAAAAAACAGGATCGTTCATGTAGGTCTTTTTAATGCTAAAGAGCAATCTATGCGTAATATTCAAATAACTCAGTATGATGAAAATTATAATATTCAAAACACAATTAATGCTAAAGAGGCAAAATGGATAAATAAGAAATGGATGCTTTTTAACGGACTGGTTCGTGTATTTGATATGGAAGGCTCTATTCTTAAAACTGAAAATTTCAAACAATTAGTGTCTGATATCACAGAAACACCTCGCGATCTTTTGATTAAACAAGCCGAATTACCACATCTGGACATAAAACTCCTAAAACGCCGCATTAAAAGTTTAAGAAAAGTTAAATGCTATCCGTATAGAGAGTTGACGGAACTGTATTCAAGAATATCGCTGCCATTCTCAAATCTTGTAATGGTAATTATTGCCTTTTCTATAATGCTTGCTGTTGGCAAAAGGGGTAAAAAGGAAAGCATTGGAATCGCTCTGAGCATTGGATTTATATATTATGGAATAGCAATTCCTATTATATTAGCGACAGGAAGAAACGGAACTCTTAAACCATGGCTTGCTGCCTGGTTGGCTACCATCATTTTTGCGCTTCTTCATCTGAGAATACTAATCAAGGCAAGAAAATAAGCTCTATGCCGCAACAACTTGATTTTTGCCAGCCCCTTTGCCTTTGTATAAAGCGTCATCTGCTTTCTTCATAAGCTCTACTGCTGAATCTGCCTCTTCAGGATAGTCCGCAAGTCCAAAAGTTATTGTAACTTTACCGCCTGGCTGACTTTTTTCATTAACAAACTTATATTCTTCAACTGTTTTTCTTAGCTTTTCTGCTACAATTACAGCATCCTTCTTTGTTGTATTCGGAAGTATTATAACAAATTCTTCCCCACCATAACGAGCAACAATGTCTTTTCTTTTAGTATTGTTTTTTAATATCTTTCCAATTTGCCGAAGCACTTCGTCTCCGGCAGGATGACCATTAGTGTCATTATAATGCTTAAAGTCGTCAACATCTCCCATTATAAGAGAAAGAGACTTTCCATCCTCTTTTGCCTTCTTCACTTCAACCATCAGTTTATCCTGAAAATGGCGATGATTATATAAACTGGTTAATCCATCTGTAATCGAAAGCAACTTTGTTTTTTCTAATAGCTGAGCATTTTCTGCCAACAACCCTGCTTGACTTGCAACAGTTGTTAGAATATCCAGCTCTTCGCCGGTAAAATCACGCGGCTTATCTGCTAATCCTCCGATTAACCCGATAACTTTCTTTCTCCTGCGTAAAGGCGCAACAATTAAAGACCTTATACCCTGCTCACTTAAAAACTTATACTTAGGGAAAGAAGCTAAATCATTTATCAGATGTGACTGCCCTTTCTTTATTACATCTTCTTTTATTTGCTCTCCAAGAGTCAATTCTTCCCTTCCTTTTATAACACGCATAAAGAAACTTTGTTGTTCATCGCTGTACAACTGTAGAATAATTACATCCACCTGTAATATTCTGGCTACAGCGTCTATTATTCTTCTTAATACCTGCTCTAAATTTTGCTCCTCTCCAAATACATCTATAGCTTGCTTTATAACATTCAAGATGTACGATTGTCTACGAGTATCCAATAAAGACAGCTCCGATTTTTCATATTTACGCTGCAAGCTTGCCAGTCTCCTATATAAATTCGCATAAGAAATATACCATGAAATCACAACAGACAATAATATAGAACCAAATACCATCAAAATGGTGAAGGGGTCGGATAATCTGCCTGTTTGGATAAAAAAACTTACTGCGCATACCGCACAAACGAACAAGCAAATAGTGAATATTTTTAATATTTTAGAAGCCACTTTATTTGGCTACTCTCCCTCAACTGTGCCGATATTAAGATCAAGGTCAGCACGCCTTTCAACTCTTTCTACTTTTCCGTCACGAATCCAGAAAACTCTGTCGGAAACATCCAGCATTTTTAAATCATGCGTAGCAGAAATAATAGTAACTTCCTGCTCTTTATTCATCTTACGCAAAAGATCTATAATCTCTTTACCTGTTTTTAGATCCAAATTCCCTGTTGGTTCGTCTGCCAAAACAATAGCAGGATCATTTGCTAGGGCTCTTGCTACAGCCACTCTTTGCTGCTGCCCCCCTGATAATTCAATTGGTTTGTGCTGAAATCTATCTCCTAATCCTACCATCGTAAGAAGTCTGATCCCCTTATCTATTGACTCATCCGTTGACATTCCCGCAAAAGTCATTGGCAAGGTAACATTCTCTAAAGCTGTCATAACAGGAATTAAATTAAAGGTTTGGAATATATACCCTATTTTTCGACATCTAAGCCACGCTAATTCATACGCATCCAATTGAGCAACATCTACTTCATCTATATACACTTTCCCTTCAGTTGGCTTATCAAGTCCCCCTATCATATTGAATAAGGTGGACTTACCTGAACCTGAGGGCCCCATTATAGAAATGTATTCACCTCTCCTTATCTCAAGATTAATTCCTTTTAACGCTTCCAAGGCAACATTACCCATTACAAAAACTTTTTTAACATTTCTTGTTCTTACAACATTTTCTTCAGCCATTATAATCTACCTCCTAATTATATCTCCGAACGCATCGCATCCGCAGGAACCATTCTCGCGGCAGTATAAGCAGGATATACTGCTCCTATAACAGATAATACTGTACCCAAAGCCACCGCGATTGCAAAATAATACAGAAAATCAACAACAGGGAACTTAGTAATAACTTCCAAACCATAATTTATACCGGATACAACTGTCATAAGCAAACCACCCAATAACGCGCCTGCAATTGAGCCAATCAATCCCATAAATCCTGATTCCAGCAAAAATAATTTAATAACAAATCTATCCAAAGCTCCAAGACATTTCATTGTTCCTATTTCTTTGTATCTCTCAGTAACCGACATTAACATTGCATTCGCGATTCCAACAACACAAACCAGGAGCGATAATACAACCAGCCACATTTGTTTTGCCTGTTCTTCTCCGCCTAGGTCCTGCAATTGGATCCTAATTTCCGCAGACCCTTTTTCAAGCAGTGCCTTATTTATAGAGCTGGATACAAAAATAGACATTAAAAACGCTATTGCCAGCACTATGCCGCTCGCCGTTATCATAGAACGACCCAGTCTTGTTTTTATGCTCTTTACACTTATCTCAACGGCCTTGCTCAGCGGAAGAACTACTTGCTTTCCAATTTTCCCTTCTTGACCTGCCATTAAGTTTTCTCCTATTTAGGCACTGCGATTGCTATAAGTCCTCTATATGTCAACTGCCTTAAATACATGAGCAGTGACCTTTCCGCCTTTTCTCTGCTTAAGCTGTATTTCTTGCTGAACACTTTTATTATATCATTTACGGTTTTGTTTCCGTCACACAATGTCCACACACAAGCACCTATTTTGTCTAAAATAATCTTTCTGGTTACGGGCAGCCTAAATAACTTTGATAATAAGACTACTGATTTTGTTTTCTTCCTATATATAGTAATTTCTAATTCGTCATTGTCAACTGTTCTTACACTCACCGGTTCATTCCTGACCGTTCTTGACATTAGAAGTTTCTCCTTCTTTGACCTTGTCCTCATTCAAAATATAATCTGTGACACTGATTTAAAAATAAGCGCAATGGCTATTGATACCATAGCTATCAATCCCACTCCACAGGCGTAACCTGCAGCTAATAACGGCGCAAATGATCTCCATCTTTTCTTCCCGAATTTTTTAGCAAAATAGAACCTGCCTAAAAGAGCGCCAATAAACATAGGAATTATATGATGCGGCCACCAACCTGTTACTCCCGCAATCATTCCATAAAAAATCGCAATGGGTAATTTAAAAACACTTATTAAACCAAACACTCCCAAACCAGCTGCCACGCTCCACATAATACGGGATAATTTAATAGCTTCCAGCATCCATGGATTCCCTCCTTCAATTGTGGTAGAAACCCATAATGCCTGAAACGTTGCTGTAAGAGGCCACATTTTATTTATATATGCATAAGCTGCAGCAGGAATCGGACCCATACGCCATATTATTTCCCAAAAAAGAAAACTGCAAAATGCCATAATAACAAAAGAGAATAGTTCAGCCTTTATCAAACTGCTCAGCTTTGTTCTTGTTAATTCAAGTTCCTTAAATTTTTGAGTATATGCCCCTACATTAAAAAATGGTATTGGCGCGAACCATATAGCTACCCCGGAAAATCCGCTCTTAATAAATATCCCCTCTCTAAGATACGGGAATGAAATACCACGCGGCATGCCTGCTATACCAACAAGCCTTGCTGCTACATATGAGAGAAGCGGTGTTAGAACAAACCCAAACAATAATAATAATAACACTGGAAAACTAGGAACAAGTTTATGGCAAAGCAAAATATACCCTATGGTCGCAAATACCCAGATACCCAGAGCGGCTAATATGGGAATATCTCCTCTACCATTTGGAGGCCTGTAATCATCTACTACTGCCTTATTAGCTCCTTGACCTCTTTTCTTTTTTATTGCATTTATTACCAATCCCCCTATCCCTATAAGGGCTACTACAACACCGAGCCCTATAATAACGCTTATCCAGAAATCCATTTTTGTTGCTATAATTGTCTGCCTTACATCCATGCCTGATGTCCAGTGTGGAATCAATCCAAATTTGTGCAATATGGGGTTTCCAACAACATTAGCTAAAATAGAGCCAATAAAACCTCCTACCATTACCCAAAATGGCAGAACAAATCCGGCAAAGAGAAATCCGAGATCTGTCATTGAACCTAATATAGCGCCCGGAAGAAGACCGCTTATCTTCGCTGTTGCATCAACCCAAGGAATAGGAATCAACATCAAAGGCTTTGCCGCAACAAGTCCTGTTAGAGTCGGTATTACAACATAAATTAATCCATAGATTATGCCTATCATACCTGCAATAGTAAATACTTGCATGCGCATGCTGTCTTTCTTCGCGCTCATATCCTCAAGAGCCTTAACCCCCTCTGATATAACCGGCGCCATTGGAAATTTTAGCTTTTCAACATCATTAGTTATTCTAAATAACGTATATCCAAGACCAAACCGAGTTAATCTAAATAAGATATTGCTGCCAACAAGAATCATTAACGGAACCATCCACACAGAATCTAAAAATGTCCTTTTCACTAAAACTCCTGAGCTGGGAGACGGGATTACCCATGAAGGAATTAATTTGTCAATTCCAAAATAGTGCGCTTGCGGAGTTCTTATAAAATACTGCTGCCAGATCTTTTCACTAAATATACCTCCCTTAAGAACCAGACTGGCCGCGCCCATCGTCATGCCGGCAGCTACCAAGGTTGCCGCCACATATCCAATTATGTATATTTCCTGTTTCTTTAGCTTAATAAATGACCTTTTCGCTATCTCAACAAACAAGATCATGGTCACCCACATAGTTGGAATAATACCACCGGTGATCAAGCCAAGATAGATAGATCCCGGTAACATCACAAAACCGATAAAAATACCGGCAATTACGGTCTTTATATTAAATCCATCCAGAAATTCTTCCGATTCCTGCTTTACTTCAGGTTCAAATTCTTTATCCATAATCTATACTTTTCCTAGCTCCATCTTCTCTCCATCTTCTCTGTATTCATTCTTTATTTCCGGACTAATGGTTCTCCACACAAGAAATTGTTTTCTCAATGTGTCCAGAAAATGTCTATTTAATCTCTTCCACGTACCTGTTTCTCCGCTTAGTCTCACAATCAATAATTTTATATTGTACACATTGTATTCTCCTGCGGGAATGGCTTTTAACTGAAAATCCTGGCTCACCCCTAAATCAAACGGAGCCAACCATGCTTTTGTCCTAAGTGTATATCCTGTTTCTTCCTTTTCCTTGAAAGCACACAGAGTTGCGCCGTCTGTATAGAAATCCCCTACGGACTCCTCTTCATAGGATGCAAAATAGTCCCTTAAGAACATAGTCAACCCAAGAACTTCTGTGCCGCTTACTGTAAATGGAAAATCGAATTCCCAATTATTTCCCATTGGCTCAGGGAGTTCCCATTTTCTAGTTACATCAGGAACAGCAAGCTCTGCTGCCTTTCTGGCAGGATAGACAGTAGATAAAATCACTGTTGCCATTACGATTAATGTGGAAGCTATTGCTGAGGTAGAAGAATAATTCAGCGTTAATCCCCCCAATAAATCAAAAACAGTTAAGAACTTTGCTACCACCTGTCCAAGCAAGTAACCTGCTACGGCTCCCAAAACTGCATATACACATGATTCTGCTATAAATAAGGCTGAAATATGAACAGGAGCCAGCCCAACCGAGGAATAAATTCCAATCTCTTTAAATCTTTCATATACAGATCCCATCATAGTGTTAAGAACTATTAAAGAGGCAATAAGAATTGGTATAAACAAATTCCCCATACCTGATAATGAGCTAAGTCCTAATGAACTGTATATTGTAACCTTTCCATCAATTCCCGCAAAAAGAGTAACTGCCAATCTGGATATAAAATCCTCTATACTTTCTCTAACATCTACACCTTTATTAAACTTAACCGCAACTGACTGTATAGTACCTCCCAACTCTTGCACTAATTTGTACGGAACCATAATAACATTTTCATATTCTAAATGATTAAACGATTCTAACGCGCCGCCGCCCCCAATACTCATCCTTTCAGCTTTTGGCTGTTTAAATTTCTTTATTGATTCAGGATCCGTAATCATAAAATCAACAGGGGTCAACCTCTCATCGTCTAGATCATTGAGACCAGACATATTTACTGCATTAAATATTCCCTTAACTAACAGCTTATTTCCCAATATAAGAACATAGCTTTTCCCTACATCCTTTGAAGATATTGATATTAACCTTGCCAACTTGTCTGAAATAATACACACATTCTTATCTCTATCACTGAACCATTCTCCCTGATTAAGATACTTACCAATACCTGTAATCCCTTTTTCCTGAGGAGTTAGTCCAACCAATCCGGTCACATACTCGAATTTATCTCCATGCTTCACCTTGATATAACTCTTACCTGTAGTAAAATCCTTATTAGGAATATACCATGCCCTTGGAGACACGTCGGCTATATCCTTAAATTCTGCCTTTATATATTCATAAGCAGGCTCTTCTATCGGATTCCAAATTCGATCTCTTATCAGGGCTCCCTCATAAAGAGGCGCATTATCCCTAGGAATTTGATTAAACTTCATAAATGATTTTACCGACGTGAATGAAAGCACTGTAAATGTGAGAAGAATAAGAGTTGTAGAGGTTAAGAAAGTTCTGATCTTGCGCTTTTTCATATTAGAGATACCTAATGAGAATGCAGCAGCAGACGCACTCGCCCTGCTAACATCGCTTTCATAAGACCTTGTCATTTTTCGTTTTAAATTCTGCATCCGCTCTTCAAATTTAGAGCTTATTATCAATAGAACAATCACAGAAAGCATCATTATAATAAATGCAAGGAGAATTATCTCAGGGGCATTTGTCAACTTAAATGCAGGATGAACAAAACGCATGACCATATATATCGCAATAAATATACCTGCTATTCCGCCAATTTGCTTTTTTATATCTACAAATCCAAACGTCAAGCGCTCCATAAAATAAGCAAATGGAATAAGAAGCGCAAGATAGAATATAATGCCTTTTATTACATCATTTGCTGTAGCCTTTACATCCGGATACGCCCTGGATTCTATTCCAACTGCTCTTCTTGAATACTTTATGAATTTATCCCATTTTTTATTCTCCTTAGCCTGACTAGCTTTTTGCAAAGCTTGTTCAGCTTTTTTATGCAAATGCCAAAGCCTGTCATTCGATATTCCATATTTTTCAAGATTCTCCATTCTAAACTGGTTTAAAAACAGCATATCCTTCGCTGCCTGGAATGAAGTATTTCCAATCATTCCATTTTCAGATATCAAAAATCCATCACCTTCAGAATGAACTTTATTTTTCGCATCCTTTGAGTTTAACAACAGCATTCGCATCCCAAGCGGACCTGCTCCAAAAGCAAGCTTTATACGTGTGTTTGGAGAAGAATAAACTACTCCGTATGTTTCTATAGAAGACGTCCAATCCCAAGGTTTGACCTTTATAAATGAATATCCGTATGAAGATGGGATACTATTTCCATCATCAAATACATCGATATTATCAAGCTGTGCCAAATACCTTGGATCCAATAATTCATAGACATTAGTAGCTATGCATGGAAACAGAACAATAGTATGTTCAACAAGTCTCCAATCTATTTTAAATTCTATCGGATACATTTCATCTCCATAAACGCCCATATCCGGAGCATAGGTTATATTCCCTGATTCAGAGTCTAAAACGTATGCCTCTAATCGAGATGCTATTTTTCCTGTTGACCTTATTATCCTTGATATCTCAAACGAACCACTCTCGTCTGTGAGTTCTATCAACTCCGGCCTTACACCCTTAATTACTTCTGTGGTTTCATTAAGTGGTTTCAAAACAGCTAATCCTCCTGCAACTGATTGATCAGGCACAAAACTTTTTCTAGGATTAAAAGTTACCACTCTTCCTTTCAAAGTACATAAATTATCTTTAAACTTGGCCCTAACATCAGGAAAGAGTTCCTTTTTATTCAATGCCTTATAAAACAAACAACCGATGTGCTTAACCTGAGTAAAGAGATTCTTAAAATCAACGGTTTCCAGCCGATCCAATGGTGTATCTACTAATCTTCTGCTGTCGTGCGCAGTTATAAAAGAAAGCGCTGGAATCCCACAAACTCCTATTACGCCCGCGTTCGTCTTAATTTTCCCGTCAGTTATTGAATCTATATTCTGTCCCTT
>DAOVHI010000080.1 GCA_030671985.1 bacterium | reverse complement strand
GGGATGTCCGTAATATTAAGTATTTATTGAGGAAACCGCGCACAAAACGCGGTGTGGATACTTTACTAAAAGTTAATTTTGAATGGCGTAATCAGTTTATTGTATTGAATATTAAAGATATTGTTCGTAAAGCTAAAGAGCGCGGCCTTTCAGCTTATATTTTTATAGGCATGGATCATGTAAAGGATATTGCCGAGGCTTTGGGGAGTCATTACAAGGGAATGCCTATAGAGATATTCTCGAGAAGTAATCAGGACAATAATAATAAGATGATGAGGATGGAAGAAAAAAGCGGAAAAGATGAGTTACAACCAAGCTCATCGCCGGTAAAAACGCCGGAGACCGGTGTTCTCAAGAGTAAGGGGATTGGACCGGTGAAAAAGGTTCTTGTTGTATGTACTCTTAATATGTTCCGCAGCGCGCTATTTGAATTTTTCTTTAGAAACTTATTAAGTAAATTGGGCATAAATATATGTTCAGCGGGGACCTCAGAAAAGGGATTCGGTTATATCGAATATTGGAAGGAGGTTGATCGGATTGTTGAGTCCTGCGGTGAGGAGCAGCAGGTGTCGGTTAGGAGATTTTATGAGAAACATGTGCAGAAAAAAGTTTCGGAAGCGGATGTAAAAAAGGCGGATTTAATATTAGTAGCCAAGTGTTCCCAGGTAAAATCTCTTAAAAAACGTTTTCCTGACTTAGCAGAAGAAATAGAAATAAAAACAGAGCCTATTTCAAAATTTTTGAATCCTAATAATCGTATTTGGGGAAAAGACATGTACGATATTGGGGAGGGCTTTATGGATGGTTCTTCTAAAAAATGGTTTACAGCCGAAGATTTATTTAAGCTTTATGCAGAAGAAGTTCAAGTGAATCTTATCGGGGAATTGGAGATGGTAAATAAAAAAGGTAAGAATGGTAAACAATCCAGTGGATCGACCTCCAGCTCGCCTGTCACAAAAAATGACGGAAATATTGTAAATATTCCTTCGCGTAATAGCGTAATCCGCAAGAAAGGTTCGGCATATGATTATAGACCTATTGCCAGGCTGAAGTTGACAGAGCGTGGGACGGTGGACAGTTTCGTGGATGTCGATTTAAGTAAAGAAAAGGCGCGTATGCTTAATGAAGCGCTTGGTTTTGTGTTTACCGACGAATTCTTAGAGGCGTATCGCGCCCGCGGCATTCCAATACCGGCTATAGAGATAGTATCCGGCCTTAACCGCCTTGCCAGAGCAGACCCTGCCTATAATAGAATCCTTCTTGACGTTGAATTATTCCGCTGTAAATGGCTCTTGATTATGGAACTGGAGTATGAATTAATCTATATCCTCGGTAATGAATTCCGTGACTTGGAAATTGTGTCAAAGGAGATAGAAGAGTTCTTAATTTTTGATCCTAACGCGCAGGCAGAGGTGATAGCCGCTCTGGAGGATGAGGAGATAGATATTTATGGGTTTAGAGAAATATTGGAATCGGTTAAGGGTCAGGATGAGATCTCAGAGCAGCAGCGGGAGCAGGTTAAAGATTATTTAAGAAAAATAGGTGAGAAAGAACAAGCCAGGAGAGATGTTTTTATTCAGTTAAAAGCTATCTTTAGCCATTTCGACTGTGAGGAAGAAGGAAAGTCTATTATTAACAACTTAAGAACTTATGCGGCGCGGCCAGAGACAGCAGCGAAGAATTTTAGCGCAATGGCAGCTGAATTTGGAGATAGATTTGGATGGTTAACCACTGGCAAGAGAGTAATGGATATTCTTCATAACTTATCGTTGAGGGTAGACGCCGCAAAAGCAGCAGAGAATTTTAGAGTCTTGATAATTGAACTTAGTAAGAAGAAAATCATTTTCAAATGGCTAATCTGGGTATGGGATATTCTTTATAACCTATCGTTGAGAGCAGACGCCGCAGAGGCGGCAGAGAATTTCAGAGCATTGACATCCGAACTTGGCGGGAGGAAGGTTAGTGGCAAGGGGATAGCGCATATTCTCTTGCCACTATCGTTGAGGACAGATGCGACAGGTGTCGCAAGGCGTATCTTAGAGACACCCGGTCTTTTATCATTCGCGGCTCAATTGGACAGGGAAGGAGTCAGTGGCGAGGAGATAGAGGAGATTTTCTATAAACTATCGTTGAGGGCAGACGCAACAGAAGTGGTAAAGAGTTTTGAAGCATTGACAACCAAGTTTGTAAGGTGGGAAGTCAGTGGTGAGTGGATCGGCAAGATTATTAATAATTTATCGTCGAGGGAAGACGCCGCAGAAGCGGCAGAGGAATTTAGTATATTAGCAACTCAACTTGGCATGAGAGGAGCTATCGGCGAGTGGATCGGAAAGATTCTCTTTAACCTGTCGTCGAGGGCAGACGCCACGGAAGCGGCAGTGAATCTTAGGCTATTGGCAGTTACCCTTCATTGGGGGGGGGTTCGTATCGATGAGGCGCTGGATATTCTCTATCCACTATCGTTGAGGTCAAATGCCACAGAATCGGCAAAGGAATTTATCGCATTGGCAGATGAACATAGCAGTAAAGGAGCCGGTGGCGAGGAGATATGGGGTATTCTCTATAAACGATCGTTGGTTGAAGATATTTTAGAAGAATTGCGTCATTATAGGCCTGACGAGTCTTATCTGGAGAAGGAGAGAGAATTATTAGAGGCTTTGGATGAATTTTCGCCAGGATCATTCTATTTTGTATGGATTATATTAAAGAAAGTAGATAAAAAAGTACTGAGGAAAATTTGCGAGGTCTTTTCTTTTGCCAGTATTGTGCGCTTATTCCTGTTGGATGATTGGCATACCGTCAATGGTATGCAGCGAGATAATCGGCTGATTAATACAAAACTTTTTATGCCGTATCTTAACAGTCAGGCCTTTACTAAAGTCAGATGTTTATTGATAGAAGAACAATATTCAACTTTACAAAGGATGGCGGCAAATAATACTGTCGCGAAAGCGGATATAGTAAGAGCAGTATTATTTAATAACCTAAGAAGTATTATGGAGCAAACAACAGACCTTTTACGTATAGCTAAGAAGTTCATAATGTATTATGAATGGCGGGTAATTTGGAGCTATAGCCAAGAGAATATGCAAGAAGTATTATCTAAGATATTTTCTGTAAATGAGGTGGAATTAGAAAAGATGATATTAAAGTGCGGCTATAGATTTTATGAACATGACGGTATAAAGAAAATTATTCCGTTCGTATACGATGTTTTGTTAAGCGGATATAGCGGAACAAGAGAACATGATTCTGACCGCGCGGAAAGTATGACGGCCTTAATGAGTGTTGCCTATAAGTATGCACGTGGCGGTGGAGGAGAAGGAAGAGGTGCCAGAGGGAATTCGAGGAAAGCTGCGCATGGAGCAGAGGCGATTATAGAGTATGATGTGGGATTCGCCATGGATGAGAATGAAAACAGGTTTGCAGATAGTACTGAACCTTTTGCTTTTGGGCTGCGGTTGACGCGAGATATGGGCAAAAGGATTTTTAGACTAAAAGACGCGCTGTTGTCAATGCATATGCAAAATTTGCTTCAAGGGCAGCTTAAAGAACGGCAAGCTAAACAAATTATCGCGGAAGTTTTTGAAGCGATTTCCAGAGGAGGGATCCCTCAGGGGCAAATTCAAAAGAGCATCGATTTGTTAAGCAAACAGGTAAAAATACTATGGGATGACTGTGGCCTGGAAAAAGGCTATAAGGTGATGATCTACGGGGCGTTAAATGAAACTTTTTATAAGAGATTGTTTGAAAGTTATACGGCTGGAATAGATAATCAGAATAAATTGAGAGAAATCATGCTCAAGGGCATGAAAGAATTAAACAAAAGAGAAAAAGTCAAGACTCATCCCTGGGTGGAAAGAGAAGAAACACTGTTGGACTATTTAACTTATGAACGGGAGATTAGGGAGTATACTTTCGACGATGTTAGGGCTAAGACAGAGAAGGATGAATACTATTTAACAGTGGATAGAGGCGCGCTAAAGAAACTACCAATAGAAGCTTGGGATTTTTCATTAAAAACTGGCGGAGAGAAAGGAACCAGGCCGGGAGCTGAATTCACATTAGCCGCCCAGAACGGCCCGGAGATTTATTATGTTAAATTTGCTGAGGCAGGAAACAGCTCTCATATATGGAGCGAGCAGCTGGCAAATGTGATGTATAGGCTTGCTGGAGTACCGGTAGCAGATACAAAGATTGTGAAAGTTGATAATGTTTGTGGATTTGCTTCCCGAATGTTACTCCTTGAAGGAGGAGAAAATCCTGGTACGCGCAAACAGCAATTAAAGCATGGATTTTTAATGGATGTCTTTATGGCTAACTGGGATATTCCCCGCCGGATTGATAATAATACCAAAGCTTCAAAAGGAGTGCTTTATAGAATTGATAATGGCGGGGCATTACTTTTTATTGATAAGGCTGGAGGTAAGAGAAAAGACAAAAATGAATTTGGCCCAGGAGTACCTGTAAGGGAATTAGAATATGACGCAGGCAATAAAGATTTACATTTTAGAACGCGTCAAATATATGAAGGCCTTGGCCTTACCATTACGGATATAGCAAAGCAAGCAGTTATTTTGGAGAGAATATTTAAGAATGAAACGATAGACTACTTAATAGAGAACACACATTTGATGAGAAGAGAAAAAGAATATTTAAAAGAAACTTTAAAATACAGGAGAGATTATATATTATCTTGGGTCAATGAGCAGCTGGACGGAGGAGATAAGTTTGCTGAAGAGATAGAGCAATATGCAGAAAAAATAGATGAGAAGGCGGATTCCAAAGACAAAAGCAGTTCACCGGTGGATGAGGGAAGGGCGGATTCGGCTAAACTCTCGGATATCGCGCAAAATGAAAAATCCGGCAGAGTCGTTTCCAGCTCGCCCGCGATAAAAACAGAGAATCAAAAATGTCAGGTTTTAAGCCCTGACGCCGTTGTGGAACAGCGTCGGAGGATCGTTGATGAGTTTGCCGGGCCCCTGATGGAAGAATACAGTTGTTGGACCGAACGCCTGCGGCGTGGGTTAAGCAGGACAATGACTCCTCGAGAGGCCATTGAAGAGATGCTTCCCGTGCTTCTTAAAGCATATGCTGAAAACAGGGAGAAGGGTATTCCTACGGTGTTTGCTTTTGCCGGACTTGGGGCCAGTGGAAAGTCAACGCTTGTCAAACTTTTTGTAAAAATAATCAAGGCTAATACAGGGTTAGTTGCGGAGATCCGTTCGGCAGACGACAGGATTCTTCCCAACGACAGAAGGCCGATAGATTTTAATACCAGGAAATCAACTGAATATCCTAATGAGAAATTTGAGGTATGGGAATCCTTTACTGAGGAAAAGAAGTTTAAACAAAAGGCGGGTAGCTACTATACACCGCTTTTTGACAGCACAAACCGCGGCAGGATTACTCTTGTGGCGCTCAATAAGGCAAAGATTATGATAAAGGATGGAGACCTTATCCTTCGCGTTGGCTTAGACGAGCAACAGGCTGAACCAATGTTAGAGTTCTGGGGGCAAGAGGATGGAGAATTTTCTTTAGGAGACAAACGGAAAAGTTTTTCTCTGGGAGAAAGGGCCGAGGCCTCTGTTAAAAAGGATGGGCATGGCCGAGTAGTTCTTACGATTGCCGATACCGACCATATCCTTGAGCGCCGGCCGCAAGGAGTTTCCCTGACCATTGAGGGAAGAAAAGAAATTATTCTTAAACCGGGAGAATGGGCGGATGCATTACAGAGGATAACCCCCGGAGACGGTATATTTTTTGTTGACTGGATACTCAGCCTTTCTCCTCCGAAAAACATGAAGATCAATCTTAAAGAGTTATATGATGCTACTGCCTATATCGATGTTCATCCAGACTATTGTTTGGCCCGCGGTGTGCGTAGATCTGCGTATGAGACCGGGCGTAATATGTCCCGCGAAGAGGTATTAAAAAAGAAAGAAATCCTACAAACAACAGAGAATCCTGTTATTGAGGAAGGCTTCATGGGGGCTGATTTTATAATTGATAATCACAGCCGTTTTGAATCGATTCTTTCTCTTATCCTGGAAGGGAAATTGACTGATTCGCAGGTTAAGCCTTATTTAGATGAATTAGGGATTAAGCCCGAGGAATTAATATCAATCATGGACACAATCCGTGAAACTGAAAAAACGTCTGACAAAGAAGCAGTTATTACACAACTGGCTTATTTGGAACAGGTTGTGCGTGAGTCGGATATCCGGTTTATCTTTAAGCTTCTTCAGCGTATAGATAGACAGAGGTTAACTGATAATATAACGAGATTGCAGTTAAATAATAATCACGAACTTCTACAACTTATATGGTTGCGCCTATATATGCAGACCATTAATCCTCTTATGCCTAAATATAAAGCCCTTTATGAACTTTATGATGAGGTCATTAAAAAGCCTGCCTTATTCAAAGAAGATGGATTCGCGGAAGGCTTTTTTGAGCAGAGCCCTATAGTTATTCTGGATAGATACTCGCTTGTACATGAGTTGTACGGCTATAAGGAGATCTCATCCGCGCGCTACGAACAAGAAGCGCCGGGGGAACGTGAAAGAGTGCGCGCGGAAATTAAAATGGTGTTAAAAAGGCTGGAGGATATTTTAACTATTGTTAAGGGTATCT
>DAOVHI010000055.1 GCA_030671985.1 bacterium | reverse complement strand
ATCACCTGTATTAGTTCCTATAATTGCTTTATCAAAAGTCCATAGATTCAAATTATGTTGACTCTCTGTCAATTTGTATGCTTTGGGGTATCTTGCAACTAATTCATCCTTGTCATTCTTAACATAAAAAGATTCGTACATTAAACCTAAGACCATTGCCGTAGGATTTGCTTTAAGAGAATCTGTTATAGTATAATTCAAATGCTCATCCGAAAAGGAATAACCGGAAATTATTAATAGAGAAGATTTTTGTCTGATAAACTTACTCAATTGGTCAATTAATGCTAGGTATGGCATTTTTCGACTTTGTTCATATTTTAAATGAGATGGATGAATTAGATGTGAAGCATCTTTTTTGATTTCAGAAGATCTATAAACTTTTTCTTGACCTTCAGGTCCGTCCTGATACCAGTTAATTGATCCATGTATCTTCCATAATCTTGTCCAATGTTTAGGTATTAAATTATCCGTTACAGCTCTTAAATCAAAAAAGGATCTTCTGGATCCAACAAAACCATCGAAATATGGGACTTCTATATCTTCTAATGCCTGTTCTATTAACATATCATAGTTTGTAGTAAAGATTTCAATTGGAATTTCCCGATCTATAGAACTTATCCACGTAGTAAGTTCATGAAATGGAGTTTCTTGATTAGGCAATGGAACATTCATTTTTTCAACTATTCTTTCACAGACTTTTGTTTCTAAAGCGATTAGATCCTTTTCGTTAAATCCTCTAACATCACCACCTTTTGCTACTTGCAATAATCCTCTGATAAAACTTAAAATATCTTCAATATTATTAATGTTTTTCTTTGCTTTTACTAATTCAGCTATAAGAAGTTTATATTTGTCGTCTTTTTTTAATTCACTATTTACCCATTTAGTAAGCCCTGCAACATCAGGGATTAAAGGTCCTTTACCATCAGGTATTGATACAGCAAGAGGACACCCAGAAGATATAAAAAAACCTATTGGCTTTTTATCTTGTGACAATGATTGTCTAAGATATTCTAAGTGTCTTATTGAATCGTGCGTATTACCCATATTTTTTCTCTTTGTATAAAAATTGGTTTATATTCATATAATAACATTGTATCATAACTATCAATCATATGCTTTTTTTATTTTTCAACAGAGGATTAAGGGGTTTTAAAAGTCCTAGCATGATTGAAATAACTCAAAATATTTGTCCCACTTTATTCTTGAACTGCCACGTGTCCACATCCCACCTGAGTCTCATAGAACCTATGCACCCTTGCCCATATTCTTCCGCAAATCCTTGCTATCTATCTTTTGTGCTCTTCCTGGCTAAAGTGGAAGAGTAGGGTATTAAGAAATTATAATTTTTTGTCCCTTTATTTTCCTAATCTTTTCACTCCCAATCACTTAACCTATTTAAAAGCTTCTCAATCATCTGCCAACAAATCTCTCCCATGCCTTTAGCCAGACTCTTGCCACGCACTCAACTGCATCATGGAATATGAAGTTGGTTACTTCTTTAAATTCTTCAGAATCTTTTCTTATTAATTCATTCACATCTTTATAAGGTTTATCAATCCATTTTCTTGCTGCTGCATAAGAAACCTTTGTTACATAATTCATTTCTCTTTCTTCGTTATGCTTAATAGTGGATAATTGTCTTTTCTTTGTACTTAAGGCATATTTTTTATTGCTGTCTATTTCAAGCAAAGAGCCTCTGGGTAATTTTGCCACTGCCTTATCTATTGAGATTTTACTGTATTTATGAAGGGCTAACACATCTTTATCTGGAAAACAGGTTTCCCATTTCTTCTCAATAGAGGGATGAAGTTTTGTAGGCAGCCTTCTCTTGGAATACCTGCTACTAAAATCCCTAAAATCACAATGTAATGGCATGTGAGCATCGCAAATATAATGAGAGAGAAGGAAAAAGGTAAGGGCTATATGTCTTGCCGAGAAATTTGGAGACAAGGAAAGACTTTGAATATTTTGAGCAGAGAGGTCTTTTTTATAAGCCCTTGGTGTTTTCTTTCTGGCATAAAGCGCCAATGGAAAATCGCTTAACTTTAACATGTCGCTTATAGAATGACTTAGAGCAATTACTCTTTGCGGTAGCTGCCCGCCTTCATCAGGGGACTTATATGGTTTCTTTAATTCCTCTGAATCCTTAATATAGTTCAGGCAAAGGCGTTTTCCTCTCAGCTTTCTATCAAGTTCTCTATAAGAAATCTTAAATCTGTCTCCTATTACTTTCTCTCCAATTTTTGCAGGATCGCTATCCATCTTAAAAATATGGCCATAACTCATATCTACTATAAGCGTATCCGGCAGCCATGCGCCTTCCCAAGCATCAGAAAGATACCATGAAAGCAGTTCAACTAACTTTGGCGCTTTTCCTAAATCATCTATTAATTTGAATGCCCTTAAGGCAACCCATGCATGTGCTTTCTGTTTCATATTTTAGTCTCCTATATTTCTATATAATAGAACAGTAAGTATCTTTAGTATGTCATAAAAGCGGCTTGCCATCCATTTCTTTGGGAGTTTTTATTTCAAACAACTGAAGAATGGTAGGAGCAAGGTCTATGATCCTGGGATTGGTTAATTTTGATTTTTTGCTGATTAACAGAATACCCGGTACAAGAGCAGGGTCGAATATGTGATCTCCGCTCCATTTTTTACGATTGTCTTCAAATATTTCTGTAGGTGTTCCGCCTAATGCTGTTTGCCATGATACACGATGTCCGATATTGAAACCGACCACCATGTCCGGCGCATTTTGTGTATGAGGGCCATAAAATATTTCTTCTTTCTTATAGACCTTTCGGATAGCTTTAGTACCTGTTTTGGGATCGATCAAGTCCTGTAATTTTTCTACAATCTCTGACTTTAGCTTTTCTGCCTCCATGCCAGGCTCTACAATCCCTTGACTTTCCCTTCCTCTCTGGTTTATGTATATTCCGCCCAAACCTACTGCATATGCCTTTGTCTTTTGCCAGTCTATTCCTGAGAAGAGCTCATTATTTTCTGTTGGTTTGTATGAGGGCTTAAATTGCAGTAAATCATTTTTGCGCAGCCAACTGTTTAGATGCACAGCACGGCGAAAAGTACCAAATCCATGGTCAGAAAGAACAATAATAGTAGTATCTTTACTTGTTTGATCTATAACCTTGCCAAGTATTTCATCCATGCGCCTGTACATGTTCGGGATAACGTCTTTGTATTTTAAGATCAGGGCTTCGTTATACATAGGATGTTCCTGATCCATGAACCGCCAGAACATATGCTGGATTATATCTGAGATTCCGAAATAACAGAAGAGGACTCCGGATTGAAATTTTCCAAGTTCTGTAAAGAGCATATGTTCTGTTTCCCTGAGAACCAGGGAATACTGCTCAATGGCGGTTTGTTCATCAATTCTTTCTGAATTAAGCGCCCAAGTCTCTCCCGGCTGGCCTAATGTATGGTAAAGTCCTATCTCCTGAGCTAGTTTTTTTGAGTAGGAAGGAGGATGAGAGATACAAAAAACAGGTTTTTCCGGGTCAAAGTTCAAAGGAGAGAGGTACAATTCGAAATGCGGTTCTATGCTCTTTAAATAGAACCGGCAAATACAAGCTGTTCTAGTGAACCAATTGGTTTTAAAACTCACTCTCCACCAATTACTCCATTCTCCTTTTTTGATCTCTTCCTGTCTTCCCTGAAGCAGGATAGTCACACTTGTTCTGTCTCTATTTATTTTTAATTTAAGCGGCATGGTTATGTTTGTGAATTCTTTTGAAGAACTATCAATAGGCCCATAAATAAGGGTGTTTATTGTGTGGTTACTATCTATATTAATCTGGATAACTTTGCCGCCTGTTTCTTGTTTAAGGGCATTTTCGGTAGTATAATATGAAAAAGTACCCTGCGTACCCTGCAGGTCAGGCACACCAAAGCCGGAAAGCATTCGTCCATATATCTTATCCGGTGGGAAGGTCATGGGACAGCGCAGAATGACAGAAGGTATGTTATTTTTTGATAAAATTTCCCAGAAGGGAATGCCCTTCCGATAAGACGAAATTCTGGAACGTCCCAGAGAAATTTTAATCTTGCCAAGCTTAAAGTGGTACTTAGGTGGTTCGGATTTAGCCAGACAGAGATCCGGCATATAAGTCTCGGGATCCCGACGAAGAAAATCAAATATATTGTGGCCTCCTGGATTTGTACCGGTAATGAAAGATGACCAGGCAACAGGTGACTGCGCAGGATTAGTAGTGGCCAATCTGTGATAGCTGCCTGTTTGTTTGAGCTTGGAAAAATTAGGGAGCTTGCCTTCTGTCATCATCTGCTCTAAAATTTTGGGGTCAAGACCATCCATACCCAGTATCACCACCTTTGAATTCGTATTGCTCTTTCCTGTGTTTTTAGCCCATAAGGTACCAAAGATAACAGCTGATATAAGTGCTACGACCATTAATATAAAATACATATGACCTCCTTTTTTAAAGAATCTAAAGAATCGTTTAAAAGGCCAGATAAATGCACCTAAAAATGCCAGCAACAGAGCAATAAGTGTTGCCAGAGATTGAAATACAAGAGGCATTGCCGGACCAATGTAATAGAATGAATTTTTTATAGCGGCTGCTTTGGCCATATCTTATGAAAATAATCCTTAATTTTATTCCTATACGTAATTTGTAATTATTCCGCCGGCACAGATATCTTCATCCTGAACAAGAGTGAATCTTCCAAGCGCTTCTACTTCGCTAAACTTCTTTATGGAAATCGGATTTTTAGTTTTTATTCTAACCTCGCCTATTTCAAGATTTTTCAGGCTATCAGAATTTTCTTCAAGAACTTGCAGAGAGGAAGAGTTTATTCTTTTTGATATTTCCTCAACTTTACAACTTGTCTCCTGAGTGGCGCATTTTAATACTATCTTTTCCGCTTTCCTAAGATGCTTCTTTGACATCCAAAAAATATTGGCTTTAAACACATCCGTTAAAACCGGTTCGTTTTCCGGTTCGCAAATAACATTTCCGCGCGCCAGAAATACCGGATCACATGTTGTAATGCCTATACTTTCTCCAGCATAGCCTGTATTTACATTATGTTGAAACTTTTCAATTGATCTAACCTTTGTTATCTGTCCGCTAGGCAAGACTTTTAGGGCTTGCGCCTTTCTTATAATGCCTGTTTCAACTTTACCAACAGCAATTCTCTTATCATTGATTTTATAGATGTCCTGAATGGGAAATATCAAAGCTTTATCTTCAGCGGATTCTCTGTTTTTCAATGTGTCCAGGCTTTCTGCAAAAGTTGGGCCTTTATACCAGTTCATATTCTTAGACTTTTCAACAACGTTGTCACCCTTTATTGCGCAGATGGGAATATAAAAGGTAGGTTCTACATTTATAGAATTAAGAAATTCTTGGACTTGTTTCTTAACCTCGTTAAATCTTTCTTCTCTAAAATCTCTCAAATCCATTTTATTTAGAGTTACAATAACTTGATTTAGCCCAAGTAAGGATAAGATATAGGCATGGCGTTTGGTCTGTTCCTTAACGCCTTCTTTTACATCAATAATCAGAACAGCCGCTTCTGCCTGAGATGCGCCGGTAATCATATTCTTTACAAACTCTACATGCCCCGGAGCATCAATTATCACATAGTGTCTCTTATTTGTTTTGAAAAACACTTGCGTAGTATCTATTGTAATTCCTTGTCGACGTTCCTCTTCCAAATGGTCTAGAAGATAGGCAAATTCAGTCTCTCTTCCTAAATCCTTAGAAGTCTTCCTTATCTCCTCAATTTTATCTGCTGGCAAAGAATTAGTATCATAAAGAAGCCTTCCAATCAGCGTAGACTTGCCGTGATCCACATGCCCGACGATTACAAATTTGATATTAGAGCTATCTATCATAGTGTCACACTGTTTTTAAGGTCTTTATAATAGTAAATATACCCAGAATTATGGTAATTACGGCAATTGCTAATATTAGCTTTTTTTCACTTATCTTTTTTACGCTTATAGCAGAAAACGGGACTGAACATACAGCCCCAATAATAATGTATGGAGCTAATTTCCAATCCACAGGATTTTTTGAAAGAATCATGTAAGTGATTACTCCTACCAAACATGTTATACCCTCAGCTAAGGATGTAATCCCCACGGCGCTCTTTCCCTTTACTCCGGATAAAATCTGTCCGCTTGTAACTACCGGTCCATAACCTCCGCCGCTCATGCCTTTGTTAAATGAGGCAATTAAACCCAGTCCTATCATTTTATGCCAGGAAAATTTAAACTTCTTGTTCAAACAAATAGTAATAATTATTCCCATTGATAAGACCAAACATCCAATATAAAGCTTTAGCCAGAACTTGGGAATATTGACTGCAACAAAAACCGCAGCAATTGTACCAACAACACTACAACTTGCCAAAAGCAAGGCTATTTTTAAATGTAAAGGCACTCCCTTTTTAAAACTTTTAATATAGCCCAGGGATTTTAGTTTTCTTATAATTATAGAGACATTTGTTGTTCTTAGTTTAAAATTTACATTTCCCTCCCTATGATGAAAAAATCCTGCTAAGAGTCCAGTAATCAGTTCTGATAACAAAACTACTGGAACAACCTGCATTGGCCCAAATCCAAAAAGGAGAAGTGCGGGTGTTAAGGTTGTCCCATACCCCATACCTAAAGTTGAATCCATATATTCACATAAAAAGGCGACTATGACTATAACAACAATTATTCCAATTGATATTTCCAGCATTACCATACCCTTCTTACATGTATCCCAACGATCTTAACTTCTGCATCATATACGCAGATTCCTTATCTTGAGCGCGCCCGCTTCTTTCTGAAATCTTAGAAGTCTTCAATTCCTCTATTATCTTCTCCATTGTATCTGCACTTGATTCTATTGGGCTGCAGCAAGTTTCACAGCCAATACTGCGATAGCGTTTATTCTCCTTTGCAAAATACAAAGAAACTGCAGGAATCTTTTCTCTTTTTATATACTCCCATATATCTATTTCTCTCCACCCCAAAAGAGGATGTACTCTTATATGTTCTTCCTGAGCTATTTTTGTTTTATATTGGTCCCATAGTTCAGGCGGCTGGTTTTTATAATCCCACTCAAAACATTCATCTCTCGGACTGAATATTCTTTCTTTTGCGCGAATACCATGTTCATCTCTTCTTATGGCAAGATAAAGAGCTCTGAATTTATGTTTTTCAATAGCTATTTTTAATGCGTTGGTTTTTAATTCATTACAGCATTTGAACTTTCCTTTTTCAGGACACACACCTTTACTAATAGCATTCTCATTTTTTGCAACAATTAAATCAAGCGCCCATTTTTTAGTATATTTGTCTCTAAACTCATATATCTCTTTAAATTTGTAAGTTGTATCAATATGCATGACAGGAAATGGAATCTTACCGAAAAAAGCCTTTCTTGTGAGCCATAATAAAGTAGTAGAGTCCTTTCCTATTGACCAGAGCATTGCCACTTTTCTGAACTGTGCATATGCTTCTCTTATTATATAAATACTTTTACTCTCAAGTTTATCCAGGTAATTCATTTTAATTTTCGCTCGCTAATCTGTTGAGATTGATTATCACATAAAACCTAAAATTTGCAAAATGATAATGTCCTATTTAGCCAAAATAGGACATTTCTATTTTGGCTTGACATTTAGTGGATTTTTGTATCAATTAATGATAGAATTTTAGACAGTTTTTGAGAAGTTAATGATTATTAACCAAAAAAGAGAAGGAGGGTAGTGAAAATGGTGCTAAAAATCGAAAACAAAAAAACTAAAAACATCGTTACTGTTGCTCTTTGTGTGGTTATCGTTGTATGTCTAGCCAGGCTAATTGTACAAAAAGGGTATCTCAGGTTCATTATTGGGGCGGATAGATATTACACGAAAGTCTTACGCGAAGCAGATGCACTCACCGCCGAAATAAAAAAATGCAAAGAACAGGGCAAATATAAAGAAGCTCTGGCTATCTGTGAGAAGTTGTTGAAAGAAGACCCTGAAGACTGGGAAACACTGATATTAAAAGCCAGTTGTATGGAGTTAGCCGGTAAGCCTAGAGAAGAAGTATTTGCTATATACAGGCAAATTATTGCATCGGATTCATATGTTGCCAATGAAGTTTTATCAACTATGGTCCGGACAAGCGGGGGGTATGCCCATATGTTGAAGATATTAGAAGAAAATATGAGTAAACAGATAAACGCCGCCGTCATAACATTTCTAATACGGACCGCCTCAAAAGGAAAAACTCCAGGTAATCTATTTTCAGTAAGTCAGGATCTAATAGCTAAATTCTCCGATAATGAAATCGGCAGTCTGGCTCTGACCAAAACCTTAGATTTGCTTGAAAGAAAAAAACAATATGACATGGTAAAAGAGTTCTGTGAAAAGTGTCTCAACCAACATCCAAATTGCAGGGTAAGTGCAACAGCCTTAAACAGGCTTATTCTCTTTTTCCAGACTTGCGAAAGGCCGGATTTAATAGAACCTACCTGCACCAAGGTAATGCAAAGCTATCCAGACACAAAATTAAACGAGGAAGCCAGAACGATTTTGGGCGATATTTACTACAGAGACGGTGACTACTTAAAAGTCATTTCTATTTACGCAGACAAAGGTAAGGATATAACAAAATTTTTCTATAAATTTTCAGGTAAAGAAGACCCTGTCCATGAATATCAGAAATTAATAGACCAATTTAAGTCCCACTCCAGAATATCTGGTTTAAATTTAAGTCCGATATATGAACATATAGGGGATGGCTTTCATGCGAACCAGCAATATAAACACTCACTGGT
>DAOVHI010000121.1 GCA_030671985.1 bacterium | reverse complement strand
TTTTATCTATTTGTTTCATTAAAGGCATTGGGAATGTTTTCCCCGGTGTAACTTCCGCGCACATCCACATATCGTCTTCTTTATCTGTCAGGTGAATATTGGCATCCAGTATCTGAGACATGATATCCGCCATTTTCTCTTTTGTGATAGCATCAGGTATTCCTGCATAGCATAAGGAGCGCTCAAGACGTCTCAAGTGCTCATCAAGTTTAAAGAATTTGTGTTTAAAAGTTCTTACGGATTCAAAAAACGTAGCTCCATAGAGAAAGCCAACGTCAAAAACTGAGACCTTAGCTTCACTTTCGGGAACCATCTCCCCATTTACATATACCAGTCTTTCCATTCTTATTTATCCATCGAAGTAAAATCATTGCCTGCTACACAGATTTTAGTAAATTTAATAATATCCATAGACAAACTTTATATCAAAAAATCTTATTGAACACAACACTCTCTTTCTTGACAGCACTGTCAGCAGTGTGCTAGTTTACTGTTATTATGAAAATTAGATTGCAGAAGGTTCTTGCAGAAGCTGGTGTTGCGTCAAGAAGAGCATGTGATGAATTGATTGGTGAGGGGCTTGTAAAGGTAAACAATCAGGTTGTTACGACTCCCGGTTTAGGTGTCAATCCAGAAAAAGACAGAATTACTTATAAGGGAAAAGCTCTTAAAGCAGAGAAAAAGTTTTATGTTATGGTAAATAAGCCAAAGGGCTATATTTGCACCAACTCTGATGAAAAAGGAAGGCGGAGGACAATAGATATTGTTAGTGATATACCCGCAAGACTTTATACGGTTGGTAGGCTTGACTGGGACGTAGAGGGATTGATAATCCTGACAAATGACGGGGATTTTGCGTATAAACTCACGCATCCGAAACATCATATTCCTAAAACATATGTTGTGAAGATCAAGGGTGCTATAGAATCAAAACATGTCGCAAAGATTTTTTCAGGTATTTATGTGGACGGAAAAAAAACACAACCTGCAAAAGCGGAAATATTAAGAAGTTCCAGACAGCTCTCGCATGTAAGGCTAACACTGTTTGAAGGAAGAAAAAGAGAAATAAAACGTATGTTCTTTCAATTGGGATATAGAGTTTATCATATTAAGAGAATTTCTATAGACGGACTCAAACTTGGAAATCTACAGCCTGGAAGATACAGAAATTTAAGAGATTATGAAATAAAAAGACTTATGCGCCTGTAGTTCAGCTGGATAGAACAACAGATTCCGGATCTGTAGGTCGGGGGTTCGAATCCCTTCAGGCGTACTACATTAATAGAAATCAGAAAGGAGTATTGTTATGAAAATTGAGAAAGCCGTTATTCCTGTTGCAGGATTGGGAACAAGACTTCTTCCTGCTACAAAGTCACAGCCTAAAGAGATGTTGCCTGTAGGCAGAAAACCTGCGGTGCAGTATGTTGTGGAGGAAATAATTAATTCAAATATTTCCCAAATACTTTTTGTTACGGGCAGGAAAAAAACATCTATAGAAAACCATTTTGATCCGGATCCGGATCTCATTAAAAAACTCAAGGAATCAGGTAAATTTAGTCTTTTAAAAGATCTTGAATATGAAAAGGACGTGTCTTCCTTTTATTATATTCGCCAGAGTGTGCAGGCAGGACTTGCAGACGCAATAAGATTGGCTAAAAATTTTGTTGGAAAGGAGCCCTTTATTGTTGCACTCGGTGATTCCATGATAAGAAGTTCTGATAACAACAATTTATTAAAAAGAATGATTGATGCGCACCTGAAAACAAAATCCGCCTGTACGATTGCTGTCGAGGAAATTCCCAAAAATGATGTTTATAAATATGGAATCGTTGAAGTTAAGGACAAGACAACAGGCAATGTAAGCGAGGTTAAAGATTTGATTGAAAAACCGGAAATTGGAAAAGCGAAAAGCAATCTTGCAGTGGCAGCAAGATATGTGTTTGATCCTGTTATATTTGACCTTATTGATAGGACAATACCTGATGATGGAGGAGAACTTCAAATTACTGACTCAATTCGCCTTATGATCAAACGTGATTATAAAGTTCATTGTGTAAAACTGGCTGATGGAGAAAAGAGATATGATATAGGTAATTTTGAGAGTTACTTCAAGGCATTCATAGATTTTGCATTATTAGATGACAAATATGGATATCTTCTAAGACAGTATTTAATTCAGAAAATGCATAAAGGTGAACTTCAACATGATTAAATCTTCTGCTCCCGGTAGAGCAGGTATTATCGGGAATCCTACAGACGGTTATGGCGGCAGTGTTATGTCATGTTCCATTGCAGAGCAGGCATACGTTACTATCGAAAAATGCGACAAACTGGTTTTTGAAATGGGGGATGAAAAGTTCGTAACAGACGGCAAAGTGGAATTTAGTTTTAAAAATGATCGTTTTTTAATTCCTGAAGCTATACTTAACTATTTAAATATCGCGGAGATCAAGATGCATCTAAAGGCGTGGAGCGATGTTCCTTTTCAAGCCGGTCTTGCCGGTTCCACGGCAATGCTTGTTGCAGCACTTAATGCAATCCTGAAATTCCTAAATAAAAGCACCGTCTGCGAACATAAATATCATATGGCTGAAATGGCAAGAACTATTGAACTGAATTATATGAAAATTCAATGTGGTTATCATGATCAATACATGGCAACATTTGGAGGGCTTAATTACATGGATTTTCGTGATAAGGAGCAATACAGGCAGTTAAAACACGAGATATATGCTACAGTAGAGCCGCTTCATCCTTATGTGAAAGAGCTCCCGTTTGTGCTTGTACATACCGGAGTTCGGAGAGTGTCAGGTTCTGTCCTGAAGCCGATACGTGATAGATGGATGGATGGAGATATGAAAGTTATATCGGCATACGAAAAGATTGCACATATTTGCAGGTATGGGAAAAAAGCCTTGCTCAATAAGGACTGGATAAAATTAGGTGTTCTCATGAATCAGAATCACAGAATACAGCAGAAACTTGGAGCATCAGGTGAAGAAAATGACCGCTTAATTGAGATAGCTCTAAAAAATGGTGCTTTAGGAGCAAAGCTTGCCGGCGCTGGAGGAGGAGGAACAATAATTGCATTACATCCAAAACCTGATAAAATGATCAAAGAACTTGAACGTGCCGGGGCAGATAGAATTCTTTTTTTAGATCCCGGTAAAAAGGCAGAAGTAGTAGATACTGAAAATGAAGGAGGAGGTGATAAAGATGGCGCATGAAAAAAACAAGGGACAAAAAAAGGATAAGAAAGAGGCTAAGCTCTCATTAAAGGAAAAAAGAAAGCAGAAGAAGCAAAAGAAGAATGAAGACTGATAAGAAATCCACAGGGAAACTTCGCACTCTGCCATATCATGAACTTGGTTTTGCGAAAGTGGATACCGACAGAGACCTTCGTGTTGGAACGGGCGAGGTTATTTTATGTAAAGGGAAAACCCTCTCTCAGATAGTAAAAATTGCGCAAGTTATTTTGGAGGCTAGCAATAAACTCCTTGCTACAAAAGCGAATTCAGAAATTTTTAAAGCAATAAAGTCAAAATGGAGTAAGGCGGTCTTTCATAAAGAAGCATCCATAATTACGGTCAATAAATTCCATAAGAAAAAAACAAATAAAAAGATTCTTATACTTACAGCCGGTACCGCCGATATTCCTGTTGCAGAGGAAGCCTCAGTTACTGCGGAATTTCTTGGAAACAAAGTTGAAAAGATCTATGACGTTGGGGTTGCCGGAATACACAGGCTGTTTAAGAATCTGGATGAAATACGATCCGCGAATGTCATTATTGTAGCCGCCGGAATGGACGGAGCTCTTGCCAGTGTTGTAGGCGGAATTACTTCAAAACCTGTCATCGGAGTGCCGACAAGTGTTGGATACGGTGCTAGTTTTTCAGGTATTGCGCCTCTTCTTACGATGCTCAATAGCTGTGCTGAAGGGGTTGTGGTTGTAAATATAGATAACGGCTTCGGCGCAGGATATTTTGCAAGCCTTATAAATAATTAATACTATCCTTTGCCAGCATTGCGGAGCCTATTATACCTGCTTCCTCACCCAGCTGAGCGTGAACGATCTTGGTTTTTTCTGCAAGAAATGGGAAGACCCGTTCTTTGATCATCTCTCTAAGCGGGTCAAAGAGATATTTGCCGG
>DAOVHI010000002.1 GCA_030671985.1 bacterium | reverse complement strand
CTCCTTTTAGAAAATTTATTAAAGAGTGGTTATGATACGACAGAATTGATTTCAAATCGATTACGATGATTTTTTCTATTAGTTTCATATTATCAATATGTTATGTAAAATAATTTTTAAACGTTGGGACAGCAGTGACATGAAGTATTTGTTAACTCATATGAAAGAGAGCGACATCTGTAAAAAACTGATAAAGGACTTTATAGAATTAAAGGAAAAAGTTGGTGAGGCTGCGGGAAGCACTAAACAAATAATCCTAAAAATCTTGACATTCACGCCAAAAACAGTAAGATTTATATTGTATGATAATTTCCATACATTTAGATAGTCATAATATGGGGAAAAAATAATACAATGAAAGGATACATCACACCAAAAGAAGCGGAAGTCATTGCAAGGCTTACTTATGAGAAAATAAGCGTTATTACCATAGCGCAGTTTGATGAGTTATTTAATTTCCAGCCTGCAATTAGAAGCCGGCTTATTTACCGCCTTGCAAAAAAAGGAATTTTAACTCCTATAAAAAGGGGCATATATATCTTTTCTCCTTTAGAATCAGGCCCTTCAGGAAGAAATATCAATGAGTTTCTTGTGCCTTCGCTCCTTTTCCCCAAGGGGAATTACTATATAGGCTACGGCACGATGTTTAATTATTATAGTTTCACTGATCAGATTTATCAGGAAATGAATATAGTGAATACCACGCGCCAGAAAAAAAGGGCAATTGGCGGGTTACTCTTTAAAATGATAAAAGTTTCACCTAAAAGAATGTACGGCTTTGAAAAGATAAAAATCAAAAATTCAGAAGTCATTGTCAGCGATAAAGAGAGAACACTTGTGGATATGGTTTACTATCCCGCTCCTGTCGGCGGACTGCAAAAAGCATTTGAGATAATTAAGGACATCATCAAAAGAAAAGCAATAAACAGGAAAAAATTCATTCGGTATGCCTGCTTGTTTCCTATAGCATCAGCAAGAAAAAGGATTGGATTTATTTTAGAAGAATCCGGCATTAAAAGTTCAGAGCTTAAGGATTTACGCAAGAGCATTAACACCAAGTCGCTCATTCCTCTCTGCGGAAAATCAAGAAAAGGAAAGATAAACAAATCTTGGGGGATTATTGAAGATGCTGCATGAGAACAAAGAAGAATTCCTGAATATACTTGAGAGGGCATCTGCCCAAACTGGCTTTCCTCTCCGACTGCTTGAAAAGGATTATTACCTTACTCTTGTTCTCGCTAATAGCAGGGAGTTAAGTGATAGTCTGATTTTTAAGGGAGGCACATGCCTGAACAAGATTTATTTCTCGTATTACCGCTTAAGCGAGGATTTGGACTTTACGTTAATGCTTCCCAAAGGAGAAATCACACGCTCAATTCGCCGGAAGCAGATTCAGCCTATAAAGAATAATCTTAAATCCTTTGTCCAGAAACTAGGCATGTCTATAGCAGATATTGATAGGGCAGGACGTAATGAATCTACCCAGTACATTTATTATTTACAGTATCCTTCAATCATCCTTGATAAGAATGAATCTATCAAAGTCGAGGTCAGCCTGCGCTTCAATCCGGTCAGGAAAACAGAAGAGCACATTGTTCATCATAAATTTGTGCATCCATTTACAGGCAAGCCATTATTTGATGCTGGTAAAGTGCTCTGCTTGTCTTTAAAAGAGCTGGTAGCAGAAAAGCTTCGCGCTGCCTCTGGAAGGCGCATAATTGCTTCAAGAGATTTTTATGATATCGGCCATTTGCTAAAAGAGGGCTTTGACTTCATGGACAGCAGTTTTTTAAAGATTTTTTTGGTTAAGGCAAAAGAGGACAATGCCTCAACGAAGCTTAAAGATTATCAGCATAATCTGGGGCGAACAGATGAAGAGATTGCTGATATGAAATTTCGCCTTGAAGATGAGCTTTTGCCTGTTCTATCCAGTGAAGAGAAAAAGGCTTTTGACATTGATAAAATATTAAAACAGATAAACAGGAATTTTTCTAAAATGAAGTAGTTATTAGCAGTAGTGAAGAGAATTCTTTAGTGTTGTTTGAGTTTTAACAGGTAGCACTACTCCCGAGACAGTATTAGTGAGGGAATTTAAGGCGTTTCGGCTGTCCCCAATTTGGGTACAACTAACATTAGAGTTGGCGGTATAAAAAGATAAGAAAGTTTTTAAGTTTAGGAAAATGTAAGCCATATTGGAAAACGTAAAAGAAAGGGGTGGAAAAATGGAAAAATATTGCGTGAACAAAGAAACAAAAGATAATCCTAAGGGCAACCATGAAGTCCACAAGAAAGGGTGTCATAAGTGGCCTGAAAACGGGGAAGACTTAGGAGAATTCGCAGATTGTCACGGTGCCGTGCAAAAAGCAAAAGACCTCGGATATTCAAAAGTAGATGGCTGTGTACATTGCTGTCCTGATTGCCATAACGAATAAGGCTTTATTGTTAAGATGTTTTATAAGATTCTCCTAGAATTTATTCTGAAATTTCTAAAAATAGGTATAGTATGCAAGACAAAAAATGTAATATAAACATTGATGAAGTTTTAGAAAGACTCCGCACTGATGATAAAGACATCATAGATAATATTTATTCTATTTGTTATGATCTCATAAAACAAGAGGGAGAAAGATGTGCGGGTTTAGATGACAAAGCTTACAGTCTGATAGGGATAGTTGGTGTTTGTATTACTTTGGTTTTTGGTTTCGGCGGGATTTTGATAAAAGAGATTAAAGATCCTTTTTGGCTAATTATTATGGTAATTTTGTATTTAGGTACAATCATGTTTGCTTTTGTTTCTTTATTTTTTGCTTTGAATGCGGTTAAAGCAAGAAGCGACTTTAGGTCTATCAATGACGAAGATATTTTTCACAAAGAGATGACACAAAAAGATGTTAGTACTTATAGGCGGTATTTAGCTGCTCATTTTTGGCAGATATATCAAAACAATTTTGAAATTAATGAAACCAAAGGTTCTTATCTGAAAAAATCATTTAGAATGTTTTTGTTATCAATTGCTTTATTATTTTTGACTGCATTGGCAATTAGCAACTTTGCACTATTAAAAGGAGGTTTGTGAAATGAGCTCTAATAAAGCTAGCAAAAAGACTTTGACGCCACCCCCAACACGTAAGCCCACGAAGGGACGGTTAGTAACTGCAAATGTTCATGGAAAATCTGGCAAGCCTAAACCTACACCTAAGCCGACGACGGGAAAACCCGTGACTAAAGGAAAATAAAGATAGGCTATTCTAAAGCCAAATATTGCGACTTAGAGTGTGGATTTGTCAGACTGAAAGTTTAGGAAGATTTATAAGATAAGAAGAGTATTGGACTAATTATTGTTATTTTTATTTGTGAAAAATGTCATCATATAACGACGAGAAGATAAAGAATATATCTTTGATAGTAGCTCGGCCAAGGCTTTATGGTCCTGGAAACTTTCAGGTTTTTGCCAGGTACGGGCCGATGGCAATTGCTACTGTTTTGCATAATGCAGGCTATGGTGTGAGGTTATATGATAAGTCTATAACACCAGAACTTGATCTTGAGTCAATTGTGAAGTGGTCTGACTTGATTGGTTTTTCTTCGAAGACGGGTGCTATAACAGACGTAAGAGACATGGTTAATCAAGTGAGGAACCTTTCCGGTCGGCAAGGTAAAGATATACCAATATTGTTAGGTGGAGAGCATGCTTCCCTCGCTCCCGAACATAGCTTGGATACCATTGATGTAAACTACCTGATTAAGGGTGAAGGTGATAGCTCTATTATTGGTCTTGTTGATGCTCTGAATCAGGGTATTATCAGGCCAGACTACATTAAGGGACTTGGTTACAAGGTTGACGGGAATGTTTATTTGAATCCAAGGAGAGATTTTGTCAAAGATTTTGGTGATGTTATTCCTGATTTGAACTTAGTGCACAATTTGTTGCCCTTTTTTAATAGTCCTAAAATAAAATATTTTGGTAGTTTATGGTCATTGAAAAATAAATCTCCTCTAGCTATTTCGTTTCAGGGCTCGAGAGGATGTCCATATGCGTGCAATTTTTGTCCTACTGTGACTGACCTACATGGTAGGAATTATCGGATGCGAAGCATAAATAGTAGTATGGAATATTTGAGGCAGCACCGTGAGCAGACTGGTATAAAGAAAGTGGTGTTTGAGGACCCACTAGGAGTAATGGACACGCCGCACTTTCACGAGTTTTTTGAAAAATTAAAAGAAGCTAATATTGGGATTGAAGGAACAATATTAGCAAGAATAGAAGTTTATAAAAATTCGGAATTGCTTAAAAAGATGAGAGATGCAGGAATTGAAAATCTTAGTTTGGGATTTGAGTCTGTCAACGATAGAACTTTAAAAGAATATAATAAAAATATTGATTTGGCCCAGATAGAAAAATCAGTTGACATGATTCATTCGCACGGATTTTCTATAACCGGTCTTTTTATTGCTGGGGCTGATTCAGATACTGTTTCCGACGTGTATGCTATTGGGGACTTTATCAAAAAATATGGCATAGAAAAATGGAGGATATCACCTTTTTGCCAGACCCCAGAGAAAAAGGGGCAGATGTTGGAGCAATTCAGATTTTTTACTTGGAATCAGTTTGATGAATTTGGCAAGGAATTATCTGATTACTGTACTGGGGATTTTGTTTTCTATTATCCCAAAAACATTAAACCCAGTGAACTTCAGGAAGCAATAGTTAACGTCAATCACGAATTGGGATCAAACAAAAATGTGATGCAGCATTTCTTTTCAACTTTCCCTAAACGAGGGCTTACCTCAACGCTTAAACGGAT
Organism: bacterium; assembly: GCA_030671985.1. Taxonomy (GTDB): domain Bacteria; phylum JAHJDO01; class JAHJDO01; order JAHJDO01; family JAHJDO01; genus JAHJDO01. Next base: position 18,278 of record DAOVHI010000002.1, on the reverse strand, counting down.
TGCAACAAAGTTATGTTATGAGACAGTAAATAAAACAATAGTTGAAGCTGAGGATTATATTAATATACTGAAGGAGATTGAAAAAGGAATGTATGTAGACAGGGAGGACGGTTTCTCACAATTACTGGAGGATAAAGTCCAAGAAAGATATGATAAGCTGGTTTCTAAAGAAAAAACTGAAGAAATTCTTTATAAGAAAATGCTTGTCTAGACTGTTATTGGAATATTATTTCTTGACGTATGGCATCTAACAAAAAGGAGATATATGGTAGAAGGTAAAGGTGAACCGAGAGAAGAAGATAAAAGCATGCACAAGTATATAGAGCTGTATAAACAGGTTTTTGCGGTTGAAAGGAAGAAGTCTGGGATATATTCGAACCTTTGGACCATTTTAATCGGTACTGTTACCGCTCTTTTAGGCCTTTATTATCACAGTAAAAATTTTGTTCTTCAACCTCAATCTGCCGCTCAAGCTGCTACACAATCTTCTGCGGCAGGTTATATTCATGGAGAAATTTATATATTAGTTATTCCCTTCTTATTTATCATATGGGGTGCCTTTATTATTTTCAATTACTTGTACTTACAGGCAACTAGAAATTTCTTGAAAGACCTAGAAGAAAAAATATTTCCCGGTGAGGATGAAAAGAAATATCATTGGTTTAATAAAGTTTATGAAGAAAAAGTAAAAAGGAAAGCGGCTCCATTTTTATACATTCTTGCGGGGGCAACCTTAATTGTGAGCTTCGCTTTCATTATTATTCTATGCGTTCAGGAATTAAAAACGCCCGTAGCAAGAACAAACTATCTTTGGACATTAGCAGCAGTTGCGGTTATGGGTATAATAATTTATCTTATATCTTTTATTTTATATCTTATAAAAAGGATAAAATTCAAAGTTTAATTATTTTCTTTTAGAAGTTAAACAAAAAAGGAGGTCTGGATGGCGTATTATTCAAAATCGCAAGACATCTTGAAGGCTCTTGACGGAGGATAAAGTATGTATGGTGCAACACTTCATAGTAAGACGGGGCTAAAAGCCTTATGGCCTTTTTCTTTCACGCGTCCCAAAAGACCTTCATTTGACAGGAAACCTGCACTGCTTCCTAAGTGGCCGCGACAGTTTAGGCTCAATAAAAACATTACAATAGAGAAATTCAGTGATTATGCTTCACTGTTGCTGAAACTTAAGGGTGTTGGTAAAGAAAATTATGGGGGGAAGGGAACGTCGCGGATTGAAGAAAATAATTATGTGGTTGTGTATAGTGGGCGTAAGTTTGGTAATGACGAGTTTTATGAAATGACTCATTGTCTAGGCGCACTATTTATTACCAAGGAAATTTTTAATTGTAAAGGTATTGTGTTTTTCTTATCTAAGGAAGGCCGTTCTTATCGGCCTTTTGATTGTTTCGAGTATTTCTCCGGCTTTTACTCTAGCAAGCTTGTTAGTTCTCATGATTGTTTTGTCGTTTCTGATTTGAAGAAAGTAAGAAAGTATTTTGGCCGCTTAGTTGATGTTTTTAGCCTTGAAGAAAACCGGCTTAAGACTGCTATTTATCTTTATATGCTTGGCAAACAGACACTTAATTTTCAAATTCGTTTTATCGTATTTACTAGTTGTATGGAAGTGCTCTTTACTCTTAGTGGTGAAGGAGCTATTGGCGAGCATTTGCGCAAAAGGGCAGCACTTTTTCTTGAGACCAACCACCCTTCAAAGCGTGCTACGCATGATATGGTTAACAAGATTTACCAACTGCGGTCGGACTTTGTTCACACCGCAAGTCCCCGCAGAAGATTATCGCCACACGCAAACCACCTTCTTTACGACCTCGAAATCCTACTCCGACGAACATTAACAAAAATCTTAGATTCTCCCTCCTCATCAACTCAATTTACCAGTTCTGATAACACAATGAGAAACTACTGGCTTAATCTCACTCTGGGCACATGACACCAGGCGGTGGTATAGTAGAAAAATGAAAGAAGAACAGAGGGGATTGTGGTATTGGTATCATAATGTATCGGAATGTTATTATCATATCCGGTTAACTGTAAAGTATAGAAAAGTGTTATTGCATGACAAGGTTAAGCAGACGATAGTGGAGTCGATGAAAGGCTTCAAGGAGCGATATGCAATTGAGATGCAACAAATGGGATTTGACCAAAATCATGTACATTATTTGTATCGATTCTTGCCAAAGTATTCAGGAGGGCAAGTTATACGATTGATTAAAAGTATCACCGCGCGGCAGGTGTTCGAAGAAGCGCCAGAAGTGAAAAAAGTTTTGTGGGGAGGGGAATTTTGGACAGATGGATATTTTATTGGAACAGTCAGTGGGCATGGGGATCGCAAGGTGATCGAAGAATATATAAAAAAGCAAGGTAGAGAAAAAGATATCAAACAATTAGAGTTTTTTGATTTGTAATTGGACGCCCTGTGCTCTTGGCACAGGGTAATTCACACCTTTTGATGCGATTTTACCGATTGGTTTTGATGTCTTTTCAGTGGGTTTGGTACTTGTTTTTTCGTAAAGCTTAAATACTAGAAAGGTTCTTTACTACTTATGAGTAGATATACTGGTGTTGGTGTGCCTTTAAGGGCGAAAAAGGAATATTTGCTAGAGAGGGTTCGGCAGGAGGGCTTTAGTGACGTGGACGGCTTTATCAGGGCCAACCTTCATTATCTGCCGGGAACAAAACGAAAACTTTTTTACAGCATTACAGACGACCAGCACAGGTATCAAGCGAAAGAATTTAGAGAACTGTATTCGCAAACTCCCTATTATGGCAGGGGCTAATGTGCCTGACCCGCTGGGACTTTGTGTTTTAGCTTTTTGAGGATGTCCTCAACTAATGATTCTTTGATGAGATCCTCTCGTTCATCAAGCTTATTGCTTAGTTCGCTGACGGTATCTCTCATCTTGTTGTATTCGCTTTGAAGCATGGCCATTTTCATATCATTTTCTTTGATGGTGTCTTGCAGCTTGAGAAGTTCGTCTGTCTGGACTTTGGTTACTTCTGGCTCGAAGCTGAGGCCAATGTAGTTTACATAGACATCAATAGCGGTGGATGATGGTTTGTGTCCCAGCCAGGCTTTTACCTGGTCGGTTGTGTAGCCAGCGTTTAGCAGAAAGATTGCGGTGGATTTTCTCAGGATGTGGATGTGCGGTTTTTGCTTATTTGGTTTTGTTACGATGCCTGCTTCCACCGTAACTTTTTCAAGCAGGTTATTGACTGCGCTGTATCCGATTTCTACAATAAAATCTTCATCTTTCAGTTTTTCCATGTGTTTTTTTAGTGAGTCGTTGCATTCCGGTATTATTATTGGGATGGCTCTGGGTTCCTTGCTTTTCGTGTATTCAGCCTTTATGTGGCATAAATAATAATGTACCTTTGTCTTGGGATTGTACTTGAGTTCAAAGTCTCGTTTGCGCATGTTCAGCAGCGTCCCTATCCTCATTCCTGTGGAGAAAAGAAGATACAGAATGAGTTTTTGATAACTGTAGGATGCTATCTCAACCATCTTTTTGAGGTCGTCTAATTCAATAAATTCAACCGTGTTTTTAGACTTTTTCATTTTACCGCTAAAAACCTCATCAACTACGCTTCTTAACTGAAGATGATTCTTGAAAAAACCCGACCTGAACACTTTTGTTATGTAATCCCTTTTACACTTTAATATTTTCCCGCCTATTGACCGGATTTCATCATTAAAAAAATCTTTCTTGAACTGGGCTAAATCCTTCTTGGTAATCTTGGTAAGGTCAGGAAACCAGAAACAAACATTCGTTAGAAGATAACAGTATTTAATCAGCGTCTTGCATCTACGATGGCTGTCCTGCTCCTTTTCCTTGAGAGCCAAGTCCTCTTCTAATTCCTCTTTCTTTTTTTTAATCCAATCAACCGCAAGCTCTCTGTTTTTAGCTGGAAGCCTCTTGTCACTTGCCAGCCGCTCAAGTGCTCTCTCATATCGCACAACCGCATTTGTATAATCCCTTATCTCCATATACACGCACCTCACGTATAAACAGAGGAGAATCCGAACTATTTAAATCTTGTTATTTTTTTGTGGGAAAAGTATAAAGCCTCCGATGGGAGTTGCAGTTTTCCCATTATTTATGTTTGTTTTGAAGAGGCTCTGTTTTGTCCTTTAACGTGGGAGGGGTGGTTCTTTTTAAATTTTGGGGTATGAGTTCAAGTTGGTGCTGATATTGCCAGTTGTCAAGTAGGCATGGCCAGTCATAGAGCAACTTTTCAAAGATTCTTCTTGTAATGAAAGTTTTGTAGTTGATCCTTTGCACTCGTAGTCCATCGATGAAATTATGGAGGAGAGCTAATCCTGCAAATCTGAACCAATGTTCACTATTCCCATTATTAAAAGTCAGCTTGACAATGTAGATTGGTTTGCGGTCTTTTATTTGGTAGACGGCTCCAATATGCCAACTACCTTTTCTGATATGCTTGAGTAGAATGGCGTTTTCACTGCTCATTCCTCCAGAGGTTGGAGATTCGCTACTGTAATACGGCATGGGAATGAAGCCAAATATTTTTTGCAACCTCTTAATCTTATTAATGAGACTAACATGATGCTGACTGCATAACTGTTTTTCACGCACTATTCCGCTACAAATAACGCAGCCCTTAGTAATAGGATTATATTCCATTTTAACACCCCCTACATGGCTATGCTAAGCCTTCATAGCTGCAATTATCGGGGATTGGTTTTATAAATATTTCTTCAAATGAGAATTTTTCCCTACACTTTCGATATACAAATATACTATTTGTGTGTTCCCCCTCATTATCGATTATGTGAAGAAGGTTTCTTTAATTTCCATCAGTTAATATTTTCTTTATGTGCGTGCCTTCTTCGGTCTGGAATTATTTATAGCCATTTTTTTGTTAGGTGCTTTTTCAGGCAACGCTCATTTGAGCATTGCCCTCAAAAAAATGTCTGATTAATTCCAGCCCTCAAGGCATCTCTTTAAAAAATTAAGATTTTTGCTTTTTCTTGTATCTTTATCTGAACTTCAAACAACCTAAGCACCGCTTCTTTGGCAATTCTGAGGTTGTTATAGGTTCTTTTCTCCCTAACAACTCCCAAAGTTGCCTTTTTTCAGGTATTCCAGGTTGTTATTCCTTTCTTTATTGTCACTCAGAACAACCCCTCAATGATGTTCTATGCCACTTCGAGGCAACAACTTCCATCATGCGCTGCTTTGTCTGTACAGGTTATTCTGCTTTTTTTAGCGTGGTGAGTGGATACTTTTAACGGTTTTGTTACCCTTGCTCGCTGGCGCTCACAACGGCCTGCCTGCTAAAACAGCTTTCGGCTTTGCCTCAAGAAGTTTTTTCTCCTTGCGGAGAATCGCAGGCTAACAAAACCTTACGTCTGGCTAAATGATGTCCAGTTTGTTCACTTTTGGCGCTGTTGCGAATTATCGACTATACCTGTCCCATAGGATTGTGACCTATTTTCAGGGTTTTATGAATCGCAACAGCGCCTTTCTGGTGATGTCCAGCGCCGTTTGAAAACATATACTGAATTCGGAAATACAACGGATGCTCTTTTCATGGATAATCTTTTAACCATTCATCCCCCATTCAGGCAGGGGGGATGAAGGAGCGAGGGAGGTCAACAGTGCGTGTGCAGAAAAGCAGTAAGTGGGAGGAAAAGTGTGGCCGTAATTCAGAATGTTAGGTTGCCGTTACTGCTCTGTTGCTTTAACCGCCTGAAAGATTTAATGCCCCGCCCAGCGAAGCTGTTCGGTGCTTAAATCTTTCCCCCTTCGGGGACGGCGGTCGTTCTAAGAGTGAAAATGACTCTGAAATGGAAAAGAGAAGATTATGAAAATGGGTGAAGACAAAAGATAGAACGTATTCAATACGTATCTAAGAAGAAAGGAAACGTCTTCCAAGCTTGTTTTTTATTCGTGAAATTGTGTCAAATGCGTATATCCCTTTCCATGAACCTTTATTAGTTGAAGATAGTTTGTTTAATGCAAACATGGCATTTTTAAGATTTTCTTTAGAGCAGTAAGGAATAGTATCATTTATAAGTTGTATAAGAATTATATCATTGTATCTAGTTTTAAGCTCATCGATGAGGATATTTAGTGTTTTTTCAGGAAATCGTTCCTTTAGTGTCTCTACGGCAAGACGTCTACTATTTGTTGGTATGCTTAAAGTATTAAAGAGGTGCGTAATAGTACTGTTATCAAAATTTTTACGTTCCCATCTCTTAATATGGAAGGGTAGGCCATTATCCAAGCTTCTCCGCAACGAGAGATTAACTATTTTTTTCACGAGTCTTAAACATCTTATAGATTTTATATCTAATAAAGTCATTACTATTACTAACATATGACGTTCCATTCTAAGTTCTTCCGCTTTTTTTAAGGCCGCAATAAGTTTGTTTTCAATTTTGTCTGACAAAATACCGAATTTACCCAAGCATATTAGCACATCAAAAGTTGCTTGCGTAAACAGTGATGGATCCTCAGGAAGATACTCTTCAATAATGCGAAATGCCTTTTCAGACTTAATAATAGATAACCGAAAAGATGCATCTGTAAGCCTATCCCCTTCCGCAAATATTTCTTTTTTCAAATATCTTATGAGAATCTCTTCTAAACCTTTCAATACTTCGCTTAACGTCTCATTAAAGTCCGCGCCGAGCCAAAGCAGGTAATGAGAAAACTGTTTAAACATATCGCCGTTGTATTTTTCAAGTAATGGTTTAAAATAGGAAATAGCAATGCTCGGTCTTTTTATCCCCAATGCGATATAGATGGGTATCAATGCTGTTAAGTCTTTTTGTTTTCCTATTAATTCAGTAAGATATTTCAATGCTTTCTTTGTGCCCAATTTGCCTAACGAAAATAATGCTCTAGCTTTAGCATTTGCATTTGTACGAATGTAGTGGAGTTCTAAAATTTCAATAATTGCATCAACGGCCGCGTCTTGCATGTCCGTTGTACTACACTCGCTTAATGATTTTAGAGTGCCAATATAACTAATAGGTTTTTCTGTTTTCGTGTAATCGGAATGAATTCTTAAGAATTTAATTCCTCTAGGAAATCCTAGCTGAACAAATAAGTGAGTGTATTCAGATTTTAATAGCTCATTATCAAAGCTATTCATAAAAGTTATCAGTGCATTTAATGCCTTGACCGTTCGAATCTTGGCTAAATTGTCTGTCTGAAGAGCAAATCTATAACCAGCGTATTCGAACTTTACTTCATTTTCTAAAAGGGAAATATAAGTACTAATAAGTTTTTTTTCGGTTGCAGCAGAAACTTTCTTCGCTGTCATAAAACATTCCGCTGCAAAATGTGGGTCAACATCAGCAAGTAATTCCATAATATCTTCAGACTCTTCATCGGTAACGATACCAATGAGCAAAGAAATTGGGCTGTCGAATTTTCTATATTCAAGATACGGCTTTATTTTTTCAATTATGTTTTGCTTTTCTCGATGAACAGAATGTTTTATGTGGCGAGCAACAAAGTAGTCCCTTATCAAGGCATGAGCAAAAGAAGATTCGCCATCAGAGCTTCCCGACCTAAGCAATCTTTCCTTCTCCGACCTTAACAGTATTCTCCTAGTTTCCGTTCCGGATATTTTATTCCATATGTCTCCAACTTCATCTTTGGTTGTAAATGAACAAGAATATTCGCCCTCCACATCGTTTGCTTCAACCATATGAAACGCTAACAACCCGAGAAACCTGTATTTATCATTTTTAGGAACAGAAGGGGCTTTTATATCCTTACGCGGCTTTTTTCTTATTATTTCCTCAACGAATTCTTCGATAAGCATGCCCCTATTTTCTGGAAGCGGCTCATTTGGGTTTTGCGTAAGCTTTTCAGCAATTATATTAAGAAGAAAAGGAATTTTTGCCATGTCAAGAATTTTTGGATTCTTTTCAATCCTCGATTCGTATAAATGAGTTGCTTGATTATCATCAGAAAAAGAGGAAAGGTATTTTTTAATTTGCTCCCCATTAAGCTCTTTTAACTTATAACTCATGTTTGACAGTTTAGTGGTTTTTTAGTCGATAATTCTTTATATTTGTTCTTTCTTGATTTATAAAGAGTGATAAGATGGTGAATGGGGCAATGGCTTACACTCGGAAGTGTAAACCATGCCCATAAAGACAAGTGGAGTTAGAACAAAGAATGTTGATAAACTTATCGATTTTGGCAGACAATTCTTTGCTAGTGTGCTGCGTAGCAGGACTGGTTCTTTGAGTGAAATGACTAAGTTGTTGCGTTTTCAGCCTGGCACTAAAGGGTTTCATAGGCAATACGAGAAATTATTGTTTTTGTTTGATGAGTTGAAGCAAGCTTTTTATGCTGTTGTTCTGGAGCTGTTTCCGTGTAAGGGTTTGCGTTTGGGTATTATTGATGATAGTAGCTTGCCAAAATCTGGGAAGAATTTTCCTAAACAGCAGGTTCATCATGAGCACTCGAACAACTCTTTTTATTCTGGTATGAAATTGCTTTCAACTTCTGTTTATCAGGCTGGAAAGCTTGCCACTATTTCTTCAAGAATTGTTGGCAAAGCAGATAACAAGCTTAGTGTTGCAGAAGATAATATTGATATTCTTGTCAATGAATTTCTCGTCGACATAATACTATTTGACAGTTGGTATTGCAAGAACAGAATTATTGAAAAAATTGAAGAACACGACAAGATTTTTATCTCTCGATTACGTACAAATAGCAAAGTAAAAATAGATAACAAAACAAACATGCGATTGGATCATCTCATAAGAAACGTAGCACACAAAGAATACTCCAAAATAAGAATTAAAGGAAAATCATACTGGACATATGACATAACTCTTGACTTTGAAACATACGGAACATTAAGAGTCATAGTTTCAAAAGAAGGACAGCACGAAAAACCAATATTCCTAACAACAAACTCAGAAAACTTCAACGCAAAATTCATAGTCAAACTTTACCTGCGCAGATTCAACATCGAAATATTCTTCAAAGACGCAAAACAACACTTAAACCTCAACACATTCATGTGCAGACCACAACAAAAATGGGACTTACACCTACAACTAACAAACATACTCCACTGGGCAATACAACGTAAAAACAGCATCAGCAAAAAAGTCAGAGCAATACGAGAAAACACACAGGACTGCCTGCTCTTTATAAACAAAAATTCACACCTCAACAAATTCTTCGACGAACTAAAGAAAAGGTGTCAAACATGAGTTATAACAAGAATAAAGCGGAAAATCTTTGTGATAATCTTTTGAACGGCAGGATAGAAGTATTCTGCTATCTAATTTTGGGAAAATTTTTGTTAGACTGCGTATGGTATCGGCTAACAATTCTTGATTAGTAATTTCGTCTAAACCATCAAGCAATAGCAACAAATCTTTATGTATGTCGATGGGGTTAATAGAAATTGGGCTATCAAGATAATCATTAATGGATTCCTCGATTAGCGAATGGATGCCTTTACTTTCTCTGACTGCTATTAAAGATACAAATACAGGAACCCGCGCATCTGGCTTGCCCGAGGATAACTGTAAAAGACAATGCTTAAGATAATACCTTAAAATTGTGCTTTTACCGGAGCCTGTATCACCGAGAAGAATAAGTTTTTTCTCATTCTCTGCCTCCAGCAGAAAATCCTCAATATCTCTTGGGGTAGGAGGATGCAATTGCTTATTCGATGCGGGTTGGGATTTTTCTATTTTTTCTTCTGCGCCAACCCTTATAAACTTTTTTTCTCCCAACGCTTCATCTTTGATTAATTCGGACAATAAACGTTTTGTGTATTCCGAAGCCCATGATTTTTTTAAAAAATGCTTATACGAAAAAGTTCTTTCATAAATCCCAATACATTCAGCTAAGTCTCTCGCATTAACAACATTATCTTTTAGGCACTTAGCGACAACGAACCTTTGAAAATCATCCTTAAGCACAGAAGGATTTTCTACAGCTTCCTCGATGAGCTCAGGAGTGATCTCTTGAATCTGTGACATGTGTAACCTCCGGGATTAGACAAAACATATTTTATTACATTTGGCGGGCAATTGAAAGAATGATTTTTGGGCCTAAACATGGTAGAATTGTACTCATGAAAGACAAAGAGCATGTAAATGAAATAGGCGAAATGTTAGAGCAAAAAAGGCTACATAGAGCCAAAGAGCTATTCGAAGAACTCTCAACGAGAATCGACAATCCGCCGGAAGTGCAGGAAGAACTTGAGCGAGAAATAGAAAAATGTGAAAGGAAGCTGAAAGACGAAGGCCAAAAGAAATCTGGAAGGTACAGCTTAGACCTGAATTATCTAGATAAGGAATACAAAGTCTTTGAAAATGGAGAGGAAATCAAACAAGGGAAAATGTACAGAAAAAGGACGAATTTAATTTTTTTATTATTAGAAGAAATGATTAATAGAGGGAACATTATTCACTGGACAGCAGGTTTTATAATTGCTGATAGATGGCGGAAGAATGGAATAAAGAAAAAGCCCATAGAACAATTTTGGCGTATTGTTTCTGGCGTTAATGGGGAAGTGTTGTCGGATTTAATTCTTGATTCAGCGAAAAAAGAAGGATGTTGGAGTTTCAATCCTGAGGTCGAAATAACTTCCAGTATAGAGAAAGTTAAAAGATTATGTAAAGAGTCTAAGGATGACAAGCTAAAACCCCAAGAAAAGGTTAGAAAATTACGCGAGGCCATCTCAAAATATTATCCTGATTCGATAAAAGCATGGGGTCTACTGATTAAGCAAATTTATAATCAAATTGAGCTGAAGGATGAAAAAGAGGATTTTTTATCTGATGGCTGGAATGCTTGTCGCAGACGAGAATCGGCGCTGGATGGTGCTATAAAAAGGATTTATTCTGAGGTTGAAGCAGGGAAACGAGGGTATGTTTGGGCAGATGCCGAGCCTTACGTGGTGGAAATGTCACGGGAGCTTTTAGAAGTAAAAAAATATAAGAAAATCTTAAGGGCTTGGTTGGACGAAAAAGATCTTCCTCCAGATGAAGCGGAGTGCATAACAGTCATCGGAATGATGGATGAGATACGTGCGAGTAAGGATTTAGGACATAAAAACATTGACCCCAGATGTGAAGCTCTGTTGGCATCGCCTCTCATTCAGAATTGTATAAGCAGTGCAGCAAGTATTCTTACCAAAAGGGAAAGAGTTAAAAGAAAAAAAGTTAAAGGTGGACTAACAAAATCGCAGTGGAAAAAAATTTTTGACCATGAACACAAAGATATACGAAATGCGCTTAAAACCGAGTTATACCATCTAATTACTGGAAGAGATCCTGTTAGATATGAGGGAGTACAAAAATTTAAAAAATACATGAAAGGAAGCCTAAAAGGACTTTTTATAACTCAACAGAAGGCATGGCATGAAGAAGAATCGCATGCAGACATTAACAAGGAATATCTCTATCGAAACGGGATTAACGAAAGGCGACTTCAAAATTTGCCATTTGATGAAGAAAATCCAGAATATCAATAAGGCTTTAACGCTTTTGTAAGTTTCGATGGCCGCCCTTCAGGATAAAGTCCTACCTTACAGCCTTTGTACATGAATTTCGCAGATTGTCCACACCGAAAATCAAGAGAAACAGGGCCCAATTCTTTCGGAATATTCATTCTTGAAATCCAATACTCATCTTCATAAGGCATAATATGAATTAAATCTGGCTCTGTTTTCAGCTGCTCAATCTTACGAAGCTTAATTCTTTCCGGCACACCAATATTAACATGCCTAAAGTGTTTGATGATTTCTGCCTGAGACACATAATCCACAAATATACACGCATCCTTATTATGATCCCTAAATAGAAAATCTTCCCATTCCTCCTCTGTCTCATTTGATTTTGTAGGTTCAAACTCGATTGCCCTGCTCTCAAGCAGATACCTAACTAAGCCAACCGCCATGTCCTTCTTGCTGTCCAAGCCTTTATAAACAATCCTTTTTTCCAAATCCTGATATTTCGCAGCCAAATTCCAACCATTTATGCCGAAAATAAGCACCCTTTATAAATCTTTCTAAGAATTGTCACTGCGTAGTAACTATCTCCTTATAAAATTTTTATTTTTGCCATTCTTGGAATATCCCCGGAATATTCCCGATAGTTACCCTTATGTCATTGAAAGAAAGGGAAGGAGGGGAAGATGGAAGGTTTCTTAAGGTTGGTCTTAAACGGTGAGGTAACGGGATTTAATTTTTTCTGTAACGTGCCTTATTGGGGTGAGGGGAAAACGGTTATGTATGGCCATGCTGATTATGGTCACCTTCAGTTAGTTTTTGATGAGTTGGGGAAGGAGCATCTTTTGGTGAAGCATTCGGTGGTGTCTCGATATTCGGTTTATCTTTTTGATGATGGATGGGTTCCGGGTTCGAATACGGTGGTTGTGCGTGAAAAGGGGCGGCTTGTTGCCAAAAGAATGTTTATTGCTTCTAAGGTTGCTCTATGAAAAAAATCAAAAGGATAATTATGACTCGACAGGAAACCAAGAAATATTACAAATTTATTTTCGTGCTGATTTTTGATGTGGCCAAAATTATAACTATTTTAACCATTTTGTTATTTCTCGTTCTCCTTTTTATGGGAGGGTGAGGATAACTACAAACACAAGGAGGTGTTGCCATGATTGACGAGTATTGGGTTTTCATTATTTCAGGGACGGTGAGCAGGGTGCTGTCCAGAGTTATTCTGATTGTTATTGAGAAAATGGGAAAAGGTAGTGGCAAGGTTAGCCAACGTCTTTCAGGACAGGAGGTGAGTGATGAAATCGCAGAAGAAGAACAGGATGGTGGCTAAAATGAAAAACAGCAAAAAAAACAGAAGCATCAAAAAAGACAGGAATGAAAGAATAGCCAGCAATGAGAAAAAGGCAAATAATCCCAGGATAGTTAATGAGTGGGGGTCTATGTCATTCTGGGCAGTCAGGTTTCTTACTGTCCGCTGAGAATTCCTGAATTTTTTTTGTGCCGTGAATGCCGTAATAAAAAAGTTTCATGTCTTTTCAGTAACTAAACAGGAAAGGTGACTGATGAAATTGTTCACATTAGTATTTTTGGTTATGCTTACGGGATGCGCTTCCCTTGAGCCATTTCTCAACAGCAGGGAACCGGCCATTATAGGGAAGACGCCCGCATCCTGGCAGGACTGCTCAAAAGCCCCCTGGATAATTTTGAGGCCATAAAGGAGCTGGCATTCCGCCATAATCCTGATATCAGAATCAGCACCCTCGACATAATTGATTATCACGGAGGACTGATTTCAATTGAAACATTGGCAGGACTATGGGGGAGGAATCCCTCTTCTTCTATCATCGGCGCTTTTTCTTATGCTTCCAATCTTGTCAGAAAAGCCAATCCCGGCTCAGACCCCCGCTTCCAGAGGCTTATAGCCAGGTTTAAAAAAGAGAAAATAAGCATATCCCATGGACTGTCTGGCGATTTATCAAAATTGGAAAAACTCAATAGTCAGGTGCGGGACATAGAAACAGTGGTTAAGGAAAAAACTGTTGAGGAAAAAATCTGCCGTTTTTTCGAGGAGAAGGGACATCACATCAATAAAGAAGAAAACAGCGACTTTGAAAAAGACCGGCAGCGGCTGGAAAAACTTCTGGCAAAAAAGGATGAAACAGAGAGAAAAATTTTCCGGTCATGCGGACTGGTAAAAATCCCTGGGAGAAACAATGATTTCAGATAAACTTTCCATAATTTCAGGAAGGCAAAAGGACATTGCCGAAATTACAAGACTGCTGAACAAGAACGTCAATGTCCTTATTACCGGTGAGAGATACGTCGGCAAGACTTATGTGTTGTGGGGCGTGTATGAGAACTTCGCTAATTCTCCCTGGAGGGAAAAAAGAATTATTTATCTGAAGGGACACGGTACAAGGAGGGATCTGGAGCAGATAATTTTCTACATGTCCCGGAAATACTCTGACATTCACGATCCTGATTGCAGGGAACAGTCCTTCCCTGAATTCAGGAAGGGAAGCCAGCAGCAGCTTGAAAGGCGCATCCTGACAGGAATAAAGAATTCCAGTGGACAATACCTTCTTTTTATCGAGGAGAAAAAGAAGCTTCCAGACACAATGCGGATTTTTCTCGATGAGCTTTTAAAAACAGGGAAAGTGGCTGTTATTGCAGAGCCTAAAGAGATGTCAGACTCAAAGACAAGGCAGTTTTACCAGGGATTTGACAGTTATATCGTGCGGAGAATCAATGATGAAAGAATGGCGGCCCTGTACGATTATTTTGTAAGCACCTATTCAGTAAAAATTAGGCAGGAGGATTACAGGGAAATCAGGAAGAAGCTGCTGGCAGAGGTTGCAGGCAACCCCGGCAGGCTAAAAGAAAAATTTGAGAGGGGAATGAAGGAACGGGAAATAAAAAAAGACGAGATTCTCGAAAAATATCCTTCCTCTCACCGGAAGGAATATCCGTTTGGCATGAGCTTGATGCTCCTGGTTGTATTCGCAATGGGATACAGGTACTACCTTCGTGGATTAGGTACCGTCTCGGATATGGTGGCAGGCGGCGCAATTTTTTCATTGGCACTTCTTTTCTACAAAATAAGCAGCAGGTTCAAGTAAGGAAAGGAAACCCGGCATGACAGCTCCGACTCACATTTTTGGGGGAGTAGCAGTATTGCTCACAGTCTGCGTAATGTTTAGATCCCTTGACGTGACGTGGTTTAATATGGGGTTTACTGTGCTTGCATCCTTAATACCTGATATTGATAACCCAAAGGCAGTGATAGGGACGCTGTTCCGCAGGCTGGTTCTGGTTCTGTCGTTCGGAAACATTGACGTGGCGAGATGCGTTCAGCACAGGGGGTTCTTTCATTCACTTTCCTTTCTTGCCCTGCTTTCTGTTTTATTTTATTTTCTTAACCCCGCGCTTATTCCCTGTTTGGTTTTGGGATTTCTTTCTCACATTTTTCTGGATGGCTTTAATCGTTGCGGACTGAAAATTTTTGGCTTTGGCCCATACTGGGGAAGATTTTCGCTGAACTGGCATATCCCCATGCGCTCTCCTGGTGAATATTCAATTCTTGCTTCTTCTTTGCTGGTCATAGCTCTCTGCTCCGCAATAATCTCCCGTGGAGGCATGAACAGGATAATACAGAAGGCCCTAGGCAATTATCGGTCAAGTGAAGAGGCAATCCATTCACTCCCGGATTACAGGCTTTCTCTTGTTGTCAGTGACGGCATTACAGAAGAGTCGTATGAAGTTGTTGACGTGACAGGAAACTCCATAATCCTTTCGAAAGGTGGTGTCCTTTTAAAATACGGGCATGACAGCACATGCCAGATTCAGGCTGCCGGTAAAAAGGCATACGTTGTAAAAGGTGATAAAATAAGAAAGTTTTCCTATCAGTTCTTAATGAAAGATAAGCCGCTAAAGTATCTCTACCATAAGATTGATGGCTCATATTCTTATTATTTTTCAGGGAATGCGGTGCTGGAAGAGCCTGCTGAAATCCCGCGTTTTTTCAACAGGTATAATACTGTTTCGTCAAACGGCAGGTCTGTTAGTTTCTCGTTTGCCCACTTGGAAGACTTATTTATTTACAATATTGAAAATAAAAAAATCAGGTTCGGAGATTTCAAAATAGTCTACAGGGTTGCCGAGGGGCAGCATGTTCCTTCGCTGAAAGCAAAGATTGAAAATGAGATATCAGCCAGCACGCAGGAGGTGGAGCAGAGGATAGAAGAGCTTAAAGGCATTATCTCTGACAGGGACATTTTTGCAAGAGTAGAAAAGATTTTTGGGGTTAGCAGCGAAGAAACAGGGATTTACGTCAGGATTCTTAAAGAAAAAGCAGAGGATCTTCTTAGGGCTGAAGAAGTAGAACTGCTTAGAATCCGCTCAACGCGGAAGGATTACTGATGGATATTCTCAATCAATATGAGAGGCATTTAAAGATAAGCCGGAGAAGTCCCTCAACTGTCTATCAGTATCTTACTGATGTCAGGCTGTTCCTGCGTACTACAGGAATCGTTTTGACAGAGTGCAGCGAGGAAGATGTTGAGCGTTTCATTGAAGTGCTTATTGAGCGCAAATGTGAAAACAGCACAATACTGCGAAAGATTGCTTCCCTTAAAAGCTTTTACCGGTTTCTTTTTATAAAAAATCTGATTAGAAAATTCCCTCTTGAGAATGTTCCGAAGCAGAAACTTCGCTACAAAGAGCAAAGAGTCCTGTTGCAAGAAGAGGTGCAGAATGTTTTTCAGGCCCTCAGGGAATATCCTGATACGCTGAAAGGCAGAGAGATTGATTGCCTTTTCAGTATTTTTTATTATCTTGGGATGCGTGTTTCAGAGGCGGTGAACCTTAATATTTCTGACATGATTTTGCATCCTGAAAGAAGCATTGCCTTCACGGGAAAGGGCGGGAAGGAACGATCATTGCCAGTAGTTAATTCTGAACTGATTGGCGCTCTTGATGGCTGGATTGATTTCAGAAAAAGATTTCAGGGAGATTATTTGTTCATGAGCACTAAATTGAAGAGGGTTTCCGTGAGGTCGGTTCAAAGATGGATAAAGGCGCTTGGCCGTCATGCAGGCCTTGGTGATTGCCTGACTCCTCATGTTGTGCGAAGGACGTTTGCCACACATCTCCTGGACAATGGAGCAGACCTGTTCTCTGTGGCAGACCTTCTCGGACATACCAACTTGGAAACAACAAGAAAGTATGCCAGGGTTTCAACCGCAAAACGGAAGGAGACGCTTTCATTGTTATGAAATTGTCTTTATTAGTTGGAAATTTAATTAACCTTAATTATTCCGGCCAGAAACTGCATCTTGGCGCAGGCCAGAAAGGGATTTGGCATGAAAAGAATTATTTCACGACATGAATCTGCCCTGTCCCGATGCCTCTGCCAGACAGCCAGAAAACCTGATTTTTAGCCGGACAGAATTCTGTCAGGAGGAATAGCATGATTAAAAAGTTGATAGAAAAGGGCAGACAGATATTCAGTAAAAAAGAAGATGGGCCTGGCCATGAACTTCCCCAATATGAGCCGATTGTTTCAGATGCCGGGCAAATCATGATAGGCGTTCTTGAATACTATGAGGAAATGAGAAAGCTTTATGCCAGATATCTTGAGGGCTATTCCTATTTTATCACCCACGACCATGAGCAGTTCATGGTCCAGCTTGACAGTTTTGATGCAGTCATTCTTGATTGTAGGGAGCCTGACATAAACGGTTTTAACCTGGCTTCACTGATAAAAGAGAAAAAGCCTGTGCCTATAATTATCTGCACTGCAAACGGCTCGCTGGAAGCAAATGAAGAATTCAAAGTTTCAAAGGCAGATGCTTGCCTCATAAAGCCAGTCTCTCAGGAAGAACTGATTGACTGCTTAAATCGGGGGATGGTAAAGACAATACCCGAGCCTGTTGTTAAAGAAAAAAAGCCTGCTAAAAGAGGAAGAAAGCCGCTCACATTTTTAGATATTGCTGAAAAGCGTTGCAGGGAATTTGAAGAAAGTAATCTTTCAAAAGCTGAATATGCGAGAAGAAACAAGATAAGTTTATCGAATTTAAAAAATGAATTTAAGATTGCATCACTGCCTGAATCTGCAAAAAAGATTGTAAAAGAAAATACAGACTGCTTCAAAAAATCTTTTTTTGAGCATATCTGCAAGCTGGATGAACAGAGTATTATTGATATCTGCAATGAAATCTCAGAACAGGGAAGTAAAGGGAATTATTACGCTTTAAATAAAGTGATGGAAAGGACAAAAAAATATTTTGAACTGAAAAAAGACAGTTAAAAACGGGGGAAGCCGTGAGTAGCCATAAAGGAAAACAGAAAAGAAAACATTCAGGCAAAGTGATTCGAACTTTCACTGTCGAAGTCGTTGTCTCTGACCCTGCGCTGGATGTTAACCCTATTAATCCCTACACGAAGCTTTCCGAGGAGGAAAGGCTCAAGGATTTCATAGAAATGTTTAGTCTACTTTGGGCTGAGTCCTGCCGGGATGCTTCCCGGAAAGATAATCCCTAAGAATTAGTTGAAAAAATAAAGGATTGCTTTGAAGAAAGTTTTGGATGATTCTATAGGAGTCAAAAATTATGAGAATTGTGAGAAATTTTTCTGTATTGAAAATCACTGCTGTCCCAACGTTTAAAAATTATTTTACATAACATATTGATAATATGAAACTAATAGAAAAAATCATCGTAATCGATTTGAAATCAATTCTGTCGTATCATAACCACTCTTTAATAAATTTTCTAAAAGGAGTG